>CALUUX010000037.1 GCA_944324085.1 uncultured Mailhella sp.
GGCAAAGCCCTTGATAGCCTGAATCTGTGCCATGAACGGACTCCAGCAAAGTAGAAATAACGCATGAGGATAGGGCCTTTTTTTCGCCTTGTCAAAACATTACCGTTCCCGAACGCCGGCGCCTGCCCGCCGTTGCGCGCGGTGGGGAAACATGACAAAATACCGCCATTTCGGGAACGCCTTCGTTTCCCGGACTTCAGCTTACGCCGCCAGAGTCTGCCCCATGGAAGAAATGATCCTTCGCGAAATCGTCGTCCTGTTTATTCTGTCCATCCTCGTCGTTCTTGTGTGCCTGCGGTTCCGCCTGCCGTCCATCGTGGGCTTTCTGCTCACCGGCGTGCTGTGCGGCCCTTCCGCCCTCGGTCTCATTCCCAGTCCGGAAGCCGTGGACACCATGGCCGACGTGGGCGTGGCCTTCCTCATGTTTTCCATCGGCATGGAACTCTCCGGCAAAGAACTCGTTCGCCTGAAAAAACCGCTCTTTCTCGGAGGCTCGTCCCAGGTGCTGCTCACCATGGCCTTCGTGTTCGCCCTCACCTTCTGGTGGTGCGGCCCAAGGCTCGGCATCGTGTACGGCTGCATGGTCACGCTTTCCTCCACGGCCATCGTGCTGAGCATCCTGCAACAAAAAGCCCTCACCGAATCGCCGCAGGGACAGGTCTGCCTCGCGGTGCTCATTTTTCAGGATCTCGCCATCGTGCCCATGGTGCTCATCTTCCCCCTGCTCGCCGGAGGTCTGGAACTCGACACCCACTCCATGATTTTCGCCGTGGGCAAGGGCCTTCTGGTCATCGGCGGCATCCTTGTGTTCGGCAAATATCTTCTTCCGCGGCTCATGTTCAGCGTCGTGAGCACGCGCAGCCGCGAGCTCATGCTCATGACCACCCTGGGCCTCTGCCTCGCCGTGGCTCTCATCACCTCATGGCTGGGGCTGTCCCTCGCGCTCGGCGCGTTCCTCGCCGGTCTCATGATGGCGGAATCGGAATACAGCCTCAACACGCTGGAGAGCATCATGCCCTTCAAGGAAGTCTTCTCCAGCATCTTTTTCATTTCCGTGGGCATGCTGCTCGACGTGCGTTTCTTCCTCACGCATCTGCCCGTCATCTCCCTGTGCGCCGCGGCCATCATCGTCGCCAAAATACTCATGGCGGTTCCCTCCGTGCGCATTCTTAATTACTCCATGCGCACGGCCCTGCTCGCGGCCTTCAGTCTCGCCCAGGTGGGAGAGTTCTCCTTCGTGCTCGCCAAATCCGCCCTCGGCCTGAACCTCATCGGCAAGGACGCCTATCAGATTTTCCTCGCTTCCAGCATCCTCACCATGGTGCTCACCCCTCTGCTCATAGGCGCGGCACCAAAACTGACCGGAAAAATTCTGAGACGCCCCAACATGCAGACCGCCGAAGCCGCCACCGACGACATGAACGAGCATGAGGACGAAGACGATCATTCCGGCATCATCCGCGACGGACGTCAGCTCAAGGATCATCTCATCATCATCGGCTTCGGCATCGGCGGTCAGATCATGGCCCACGGCGCGAAAAGCTGCGGCATTCCCTACATCATCTCGGAAATGAATCCCGACACCGTGGAACGTTTCCGCGCCACCGAACCCATACGGCACGGCGACGCCTCGTTCCCTCTGGTGCTGGAACATCTCGGCGCGTCCACGGCAAGGGCACTGGCCATACTCACCTCCGATCCGGCGGGAAGCCGGGCCATCATCGCCAACGCCCGCGCCATGAATCCGTCCCTGCACATCATCGTCCGCACGCGCTTTCTCGGCAATCTGGACTCCTACAAGGAAGTGGGCGCCAACGAGGTCATTCCTGAAGAATTCGAAACCTCTCTGGAAGTCTTCGCCCGCGTGCTGAACCACTATCTGGTGCCGCGGCAGACCATCGACCAGTACGTTTCCGCCATACGCCGAGAAAATTACGGCATGCAGCGCAGACTCGGCATAGGAGGTTCCATCATGGACAGCCTGCCGGATCTTCAGCTCGTGGCTTACGCCGTGGAAGAAGGTTCCCCCATCGCGGGCAAAACCCTCGCTCAGGCCGCGCTGCGCAAGGAGCACGGCGTCACGGCCGCGGGCGTGAGGCGCGGAGACGTCATCAACAACAATCCCGACGCGCAGACCCAGCTTTTGGCCGGAGACATCGTCTACCTGCTGTCCACGCAGGAGGCTCTGATGAAAGCCGCGCCGCTGTTCCACACCGAAGGAAGGAGCGCGGCCTGAATGGACGTTTTCTCACCTGTCGCCGGACTCTCCGAACTGGATGAAAACGGCCGCCGGGAATACTGGGCGGCTCTCGCTCTGCGTCACACCGCGGGGCTCGGCGTCAGGGGAGCCTGTCTTCTTCTGAAACATTTCGGCTCGGCCTACGACGCCGTCATGAACGCGTCCCTCTGGCCGGAAGCCGGCGTGCCCGCGCAAAAAGCCGAAGGATATCTGAACAACGACTGGAGACGCCGGGCAAGGCCGGAATGGGAAGCGTCCCGATCGCTCCGCGCCTCCATCATTTTGTGGACCGACGCGCGCTATCCCGCGCTTCTGAGGGAACTGCCCGACGCTCCCGCGCTGCTCTACGCCCTGGGCGACGCGTCGCTGCTTGCCGCGCCCTGCGTGGCCGTCGTCGGCTCCCGGGACTGCTCCGGAGCCGCGCTCGACTTCACCTCTTCCGTGGCGGAAGCCCTGTCGGCCGCCGGAGTGACCGTTGTTTCCGGCCTGGCCTTCGGCGCGGACGGCCGCGCGCACAGAGCCGCGCTTTCAGGCCCGGGCCGAACCATCGCCGTCATGCCCGGCGGGGTGGACGTCCCCTTTCCCGCAGGGCACAGAGAACTTTACCGCGGCGTGGCGGAACGCGGTCTCATCGTCAGCGAAACGCCTCCGGGACAAACGCCCGGCCCCGGAGCCTTTCCCGTGCGCAACCGCCTTATAAGCGGCCTGAGCCTCGGCGTTCTTGTCACGGAAGCCAGCCACGCGCGCAGCGGCAGTCTGATCACGGCGCGGCTCGCGGCGGAACAGGGGAGAAACGTGTACGTTCCTTCGCCGGACGCCCTTCGCGCTCCTTTCCGCGAAGGCACCCAAAAACTTCTGCTGGACGGCGCCCGCCCCATAGCGCAGGCCGGCGACATTCTGGCCGATCTGCTTCCTCATCTGAAGCACGCGCTGCACGAGCCCGAACCGCGAAATCCGTCGCAACGCCTCCCCGAAGAGACGACGGAGCCTCCCAAACGCCTTGTGGAAACGCCTCGCGACGTTGCGATCGAGCGGCGCGGCGACCCCCGGAAAAAACGTGGCGAGCCCGTCCTTCCTCCCGAGGATAAAACGTCCAAAGCCCGGTCTTTCCCGCCCACGATGACCGAAGAGGAGGAAACCATTCTCGCCCTGCTGCGGAACGGCCCGCTGACGCAGGACGAACTGCTGTACGCGGCCCAGGAAAAAAGCGCCGCATGGACAAGCGCGTCCGTAAGCGCAGTTCTCATGATTCTGGAAGTGAAACGGCTGGCGCGCCGCCTCTCCGACAGCCGCTACGAGGCCGCGATATGAGCCGGATTTCCGAAATTGCCGCCGAACTGCCCGTTCCGGCCGCCACGTTTCTGGCATGGATGGAATTTCAAAAAGGCGCGTCCGAAGCCACGGTGGAAGCCTACGCGCTGGATATTCTGGAATTTGAAACTTATCTGCGCGGTCTGGGAGCTTCGCTCGAACGCCCCGCCGAAATCACAAGGCAAATGGTGCAGGGTTTTTCCGCGTCGCTGTTCCGCCAGGGCATGGCACGCTCCTCCATGGCGCGAAAGCTCTCCGCCCTGCGCTCCCTGTTCCGGCATCTGACGCGCCTGCACAAGATCGAAAGCGATCCCTGCTCCGGGGTGCGCAATCCGAAACAGGATCAGCGACATCCGGCCATGCTCAACGTGGATCAGGTTTTCAGCCTTCTGGACGAAAAAAACGCCGCTAAGCCCGCGGAAAACGCGCGTGACGATGACGAAACCTTCCTCCGGCGGGATCTGGCTCTTCTGGAGCTGCTTTACGGCTCGGGACTGCGCATATCCGAAGCGTTGGGGCTGGACGTCGGCGACATCCGCCCCGCCAGCATGCACGTTCGAGTCATGGGCAAAGGCGGCAAGGAACGCCTCGTGCCGCTGAGCGACACCTGCGCGGCCGCGCTGACCCGCTGGCTCGCCGTGCGCGACAACGTGCCGCCCGCGAGAGGAGAACGGGCCGCCTTTCTCGGCAAGCGGGGAAAGAGACTGGACAGACGACAGGCCGCGCGCATTCTGGAAGAACGAGCCAAGGAGGCGGGCATTCCTCAGCACGTGTCCCCCCATGATCTTCGCCACTCCTTCGCCACGCATCTGCTGGAAGGAGGCGCCGATCTGCGGGCGGTGCAGGAGCTGCTCGGCCACAGCCGCATTTCTACCACGCAGCGGTACACGCATCTCAACCTCGACGCCCTCACGCGCGTGTACGACGCGTCGCATCCCCTCGCCACGGGAAACGACAAAAAAAAATGACCCTTCTTCCCGCCGCGGAAGCGATCCATTAACCCATTGCGCGCGCCACAAAGAAAGGATAAACTCTCTTGTCTTTTCTTTTTACGGGTGGTGCACGCATGTCCGAACATCTTCTTCTTGCCGACATCGGCAATACCTGCATCAAGATAGTCTTCGCCCGCCCCGACGCTCTGGAGGCCGCCTATTCCCTGCCCACCAGAGCGCAGCACACCGCGGACAGCCTGGGCCTTTCTCTTCTTCAGCTCGTCGCCCTGCGCGGCCTTCGTCCGGAAGATATCTCCGCCTGTCTCGTCTGTTCCGTGGTACCCGACGTAAACGCGCTTTTTCATGAGGCGTTGCGCAAGTATCTGAACAAAACGCCCTTCACCTTTCCCGGCGATTTCTACATCGATCTCGTCAACGGCTACGATCAGCCGCAGGAAGTGGGCGCGGACAGGCTGCTGGCCGCCTTTGCGGCGCGCAAACTCTTTCCCGACGCGCCGTCCATCATTTCCGTGGACTTCGGCACCGCCACCACCTTTGACTGCGTCTCCGGCGACACCTACCTGGGCGGACTCATCTGCCCCGGCCTTTTTTCCTCACGCAACGCCCTTGCCGCCAACACGGCCAAACTGCCGCGCATTTCGCTGGAAATGACGGAAGATCACGTACGCATAGGACGCAATACCGTTACCAGCATGAACCACGGCTTTCTCTTCGGCTTCGCCGCCATGACGGAAGGCCTGTGCCAACGTCTCAAAGAGCAGCTTCCCGGCCCCACCTTCGTCGTGGGCACGGGCGGCGCGGCGCGCGATCTTTCCAGAATCTGCCGGGCCTTTGACATCGTCAGACCCGATCTTATTCTTGAAGGGCTCCGCCTCCTCTGGGTTCGAGGCGGCGTGCGCGCCACAGCATAGCATTCTGTTCTCTTACCCGGACCGAGTCCGGCATATTCCAAGGAGTTCCCTCAATGAACAACAGCACCATCACTTCCGTCTGGGCCCGCGAGATCCTCGACTCCCGCGGCAACCCCACTGTCGAAGTGGAAGTCAGCCTCGAATCCGGTCACGTCGGCCGCGCCGCCGTGCCTTCCGGAGCCTCCACCGGCAGCCGCGAAGCCCTCGAAATGCGCGACGGCGACAAGAATCGCTACAAGGGCAAGGGCGTGACCCGCGCCGTGGAACATGTGAACGGTGAAATCGCCGAAGCCGTCATCGGCCTTGACGCCCTTCGTCAGGTGCAGGTGGACAACACCCTCATCGACCTCGACGGCACCGACAACAAGTCCCGTCTCGGCGCCAACGCCATGCTCGGCGTGTCCCTCGCCACGGCACGCGCCGCCGCCGAATATCTCGGCCTGCCCCTGTACCAGTACCTCGGCGGCGTGAACGCCAAGATCATGCCCTCCCCCATGATGAACGTCATCAACGGCGGCGCGCACGCTCCCAACAACCTGGACATCCAGGAATTCATGATCATGCCCGTGGGCGCCAAGACCTTCGCCGACTCCCTGCGCATCGGCGCCGAAGTCTTCCACAACCTCAAGGGAATTCTGGCCAAGGACGGCCACGTCACCTCCGTGGGCGACGAGGGTGGCTTCGCCCCCAACCTCAAGAGCCATGACGAAGCCTTCAGCTACCTCATCAAGGCCATTGAAGCCGCCGGCTACATTCCCGGCGCGGAAGTCGCCCTCGGCATCGACGCCGCCGCTTCCGAATTCTACAAGGACGGCAAGTACGTCATCGCCGGCGAAGGCATTGAACTCACCAGCGAACAGATGGTGGACTGGCTGGAAGACTTTACCCAGCGCTATCCCCTCATTTCCATTGAAGACGGCATGGCTGAAGACGACCGCGAAGGCTGGAAGCTGCTCACCGACCGCCTCGGCGATCATGTCCAGCTCGTCGGCGACGACCTGTTCGTCACCAACCCCGACATCCTTGCCGAAGGCATTGAAGACGGCCTCGCCAACGCCGTGCTCATCAAGGTCAACCAGATCGGCACCCTGACCGAAACCCTCGACACCATCGAAATCGCCAAGAACGCCGGGTACGCCACCATCGTGTCCCATCGCTCCGGCGAAACCGAAGACACCTTCATCGCCGATCTCGCCGTGGGCACCAACTCCGGCCAGATCAAGACCGGCTCCGTCAGCCGTTCCGACCGCATCGCCAAGTACAACCAGCTTCTTCGCATTGAGGAAGAACTGGGCGACGTCAGCTTCTTCTTCGGCCCCATTCTCGCCGACAACTACGGCCTGACCCAGTCCGACGAAGACGCGGAATAACCGTCTCGCGGGGAGGTTTTCCTCCCCGCGTCTTTTCCCCGGCCCGGTCTTTCCGGGCTTTTTCAGCCGCCTTTGAGGCCTCTCCCGTCACCTCCTTCGGCGGAAATTAAGGAATATCGTTATGAGCAGACCTCTGCGCATCTTGTTCTGCGCCTTCCTGATTCTCGGTCTTTTCGTTCAGGGCGCGTCCGCCGCTGACATCTCCGCCACGGTGAAGAACATGCAGACCGCCTACGCAGGCATGCAGAGCTTCCGCGCCGACTTCACCCAGCAGCTTCTCCAGCGGGAAAGCGGCGTCGTGGAAAAAAGGCAGGGCGTCATTCTCTTCCAGAAACCGCTGCGCGTGCGCTGGGAAACCGCCGAGCCCCACGCCGAACTCCTCATGGTGACGGACAAGGAAATATGGAATTACCTGCCCGACGAAGAACTGGCCTACCGCTATTCCCGCGCGCTGGCCGAAGATTCCCGTTCCCTCATCCAGGTCATCACCGGACAGAGCGCGCTTTCCCGCGATTTTGACGTGGAATCCGCCCAGTCTGCTGACGACGGCAATCTTGTCCATCTTCTGCTCTACCCCAAGGAACCCACCACCGAGCTGACCGAGGCCCAGATATGGCTTGATCCCTCCACGTCGCTCATCCGCCGCGTCATTGTCATGGACTTCTACGGCAACACCAACACCATTGAATTGCAGAACCTGAAGCCCAACGCTTCCGTTGCCGACAAAGACTTCCAGTTCACGCCCCCTCGCGGCACGGAAGTGGAAGACCATGTGGAAGCCAAGCATCCCACGGCTCGCCCTCTGATGAACTGACGTTCCCTCAATTTTTCTCAACGCTTCTTTTTCCCCCCGCCAGACGGACGGCCCCCGCGCCTTTCCGTCCGGCGACGCGCGGTCGAATCCTGCCGCGCGGAAGGGCTGGACTATCCTGATAATTAAAGGTACATAGACTTCTCGCATGGAACAGCAGCACGGCATACTGATATTGAACAAGCCCAAAGGACTCAGCTCCGCGCAGTGCGTCGCGCGAGTCAAAAGGCTGGGGCAGAAGAAGATAGGCCATGCGGGCACGCTCGATCCCATGGCTACCGGCGTGCTGCTGGTGCTGCTCGGCAACGCCACCAAGCTCTCCGGCTATTTGCTGGAAGGCGGGGTGAAAACCTACGGCGGCACGTTGCGGCTCGGCGTAACCACCGACACATGGGATGCCGAAGGTTCCATTGTTTCAGAAACCGCTCTGAGCGAGGATGATCTCGCCCGGGGCTCCGCGCTTGAACAGGCCGCGCGCCGCGAGGTGGAGGCCTGGCTGGATGTGACGGAACAGCCCGTTCCGCCCTATTCCGCCGCAAAGCACCAGGGCCAACCCTTATACAAGCTGGCCCGCGCCGGCAAAGAAGTGCCGGTCAAGGTGAAAAGCATACATGTTTCGCACGCCTCTGTTCAATGGGTGAACATGCCGGACGTGCGATTCCGGGTAACGTGCAGTTCCGGTTCCTACATACGGTCCCTGGCCCACAGCTTGGGGATTCGACT
>CALUUX010000038.1 GCA_944324085.1 uncultured Mailhella sp.
ATGTTCGGCCGACTCAAGGATTGGCGCAGAATAGCCATGCGTTATGACCGTTGTGCCCACACGTTCTTTTCGGCTATTTGTCTCGCTGCCATTGTCATCTTTTATATTTAATGAGTCCTGAACCTAAACTTTGGTCATTCATTGTTGGGTTCCTTTGTGTATAGATTGCGAGTCGAGACAACTTGTTATCTCACAAAGGAACCCTCTTTTTAATTTATTTAAAGGCTTCGCCTTTTTGGAACTCCCCGCATAGCGGGGAGTTTTCGACCTTAAAAAAAAAGACGCGTCCGACGAAAACGCGTCTTCCGTTGCCTCATGACGGCGAAGAGAAAACCTTTTCCAACGCTACCGTTTTTCCGCGCCGCTGGCTTCGTCCAGCGCGCGCAGCACGGCGTCCAGAGCCACGACGTCCATCTGACCGGGCGCGCTGGCTTTCGCCGCCGCCCCGAAGGTGGCCGCGCTGCCGAAACTCTGTCCGCACACGCGGCTTATGACGCCGAGCGGCCCCATGCTCATGCTGATGATCGGCCGCCGCGCTCTGGAAGACGCCTCTTCCGTAGCCGCGAGCAGCTCAAGCACGTCGGCGCGACAACGGGGCATGACCGCAATTTTGAGGATGTCGGCCCCAAGTTCGTCCTGCATGAACAAAAGTCGACGCACCATTTCGTCTTTGGAAGGCGTGGCGTGAAAATCGTGATTGCTCGCCACCACGGGCACGCCCAGAGCATGAGCGCGCGCGACGATATCCTTCGCCGCCCCGGAACGGAAAAACGCCTCCACGTCCAGCAGGTCTATCAGACCGCTTTCGCAAAGGCGCGCGCACAGCGACGCGTAGCCCTCGTCGCTCAACGGGCAGTCGCCGCCCTCGCCCACCGTTCGGAACGTGGCCAGCAGCGGCATCGAAAGCGAGGCCTTGAGCTCAGCGAGCGTCGCCAGCACAGCCCGCTCGTCCACGCCGGTCCGGGCGCAGAACATATCCACCCGCCATTCCGCCATGTCGACGGGAAGCCCGGCGAGACGACGCGCCTCGGCCTTCAGCGCGTCCGGCGACGACGAGGTCAGCGGCACAATGACGCAGGGCCGCCCTCTGCCTATTTCAAGGCGACCGACGCGAACGATATCCATAAGCCTTCCCGAAAAGCGCGACCAGGCGCGCAACAAGACTCCCGCGTCCGGCACGACGCCGGAACGCGCTCGACGAGACGCAAAAAACGGAACTTCTACGCTCCCGGTCCGTCAGAACCAGGGTTCGTTATCCGCTTCGTCAAGGAATTTATAGGAACGCACATAGATACGGTGCTGGCCTTCTTCCATGACGTTGCACAGCAATTCCACGGGAGAACCGACCATTTCGGCCAGATCCGCCCCCGCTCCGCGGGGAAAGATGGGCCATTCCTGTTCTTCATTGTCAAGAAGCGCGACGCGGCAAGGGCCGCCTTCAAGGGGAGAAACCGTACCTCTGAGAGTGACCGAAGCGGAACTCATGCAAAAAGCCCTCAAAACATCAAAAAATCACCGGCCCGCAAGGGCCTGGGAGACCGGCGCCATGGCCGGGATTCCTTGTACTGTGTTTGTTCCAGTTCAGTAATCTTGTCAAGACGGCGTCGGCGGGAAAAAGAGTTCCGGAGAAAAATATTCTTCCGTCGCTCTGCGGCGCGCCCGCCGGCATTGACCTACCCCGCGCCCGCGCGATAGGAACAGAGGACTTCAGTTCCACACCGCCCATGACGCGAGGCTTTTCCATGATTACCACACAAGGCATTTCTTCCCGTCTTTCCTCCCTGCGCGAACTGCCCATCGGTCTTTTTGACTCCGGCGTGGGCGGCATGACGGTGCTGCGCGCCATGCGGGAACAACTTCCCAACGAATCGTTTCTCTACCTTGGCGACACGGCGCGCATGCCCTACGGCACCAAAAGCGTGGAAACCGTGCAGCGTTACGCGCTGGAGGCAGCCGCGAAGCTCGTGGAACGCGGCATAAAACTGCTGGTCATCGCCTGCAACACCGCCACGGCGGCCGCGCTTTCCGTGGTGCAGGAGGCCTGCCCCGACATCGACGTGGTCGGCGTGGTGGAGCCGGGAGCCGAAGCCGCCTGTCGGGCCACGAAAACCGGATACATCGCCGTTATCGCCACCAGCGGCACGATACGCGGAAAAGCCTATGAACGCGCCATTCTCCAACGCATGCCCGAAGCCCGCATTTCCGCGCTCGCCTGCCCGCTCTTCGTGTCCATGGCCGAAGACGGCCTGACCGAAGGCCCGCTGGCCGAAGGTCTGGCGGCCCGGTATCTCAACAGAATATTCCGCGATCCCCGCGAACAGGGGCTGGAAGTGCCCGACACGCTGGTGCTGGCCTGCACGCATTTTCCCCTGCTGCGCAACGCCATAGCCCACGTGGTCGGCGAAGGCGTGACCCTCGTGGACTCCGCAAGCAACACGGCGCGCAAAGTAAGGAAACTCCTTCAGGAAAAACATCTCGCGCGAGGTTCCGGCCCCGACGTGGGCATGCCGCTCTGTCCCGGCTCCGTGCGCTTTCTCACCACCGACGACGCGCCCCGCTTCATGCGCATGGGCGAACTTTTTCTGGGCATTCCCATCGCGCCCTGCACCGTAGAACTGGTGGAGCTGTCATGCCGCGACTCAAACTGACGCTTGCCTACGTAGGAACCCATTACCACGGCTGGCAGATCCAGGCGTGGAAAGACCGGGAAGATCCGCCCACCGTGCAGGCCTTCGTGGCTCAGGCCGTGTCGCATGTGGCCGGCAGGCCCACCCACGTGCAGGGCGCGGGCCGCACCGACGCCGGCGTGCACGCCGACGCGCAGGTGGCGCACTGCGACATTCCCGAAGACCGCGTCCACGTGCGCTGGCAGCTGGCGTTAAACACCCTTCTGTCCCGCGACATCCGCGTGCTGGACGCTCGCATCGTGCCCGACAGCTTCGACGCCTGCCTCAGCGTGAAACGCAAAGCCTACACCTATTCGCTGTGGCTCGACCATCTCTGCACGCCGCCCAAGCTCTATCCGTTCGTGTGGGCGTGCGGCCCCCTCGATCTCGACCGTTTCGACGACGCCGCGGCCCGACTGACGGGCACGCACGACTTCGCGGCTCTGCAGAACGCGGGCACGCCGCATAAAAGCACGGTGCGCACGCTTTTCAGCATCACGCGGACGCCCGCGCGCACGACGTCCGCGCCGCTGCCCGAAGGATGCCGACAAATCGACGTGCGCTTCGAGGGCAACGGTTTTCTCAAACAGATGGTGCGCAATCTCGTGGGACTCATGGTGGCCTGCGGTCGCGGCAAGTTCGACCCGAACAACATTCCCGAACTGCTCTCTTCCCGCGATCGGCGCAAGGCTCCCTTCACCGCGCCGCCCCAGGGACTGACCATGACGCAGATATGGTATGAGGGCGAGCCTCGTCCCAAAGGCTGGGTAAGCGAGGAATGACCATGAAACGTCTCACCGTTCTCCCCGAAGACGAAGACCTCCGGCTCGACCGCGCGCTGGAACGCCTGCTGCCCGACATGGGCCTGCGGGGACGCCGGCGTCTCTGCGAACTCGGACTCGCGCTGGTCAACGGCCGACCGGCCCCCGCGTCCCGCAAGATGAAAGCGGGGGACAACGTGGAAGTGCCGGATCCTTCTTCGACCGCGTCAATGAAAGAAAAAAACGACGCTCCCCGCGGACTCTTTCCCGACGACGCCCCCCGCCTTGTCGCGCGCTTTCCTCACCTCGCCGCGCTTTACAAGCCGGCCGCCATGCATACCGAAACGCTGGCCGGAAAGCCGGGCGTCAGCCTTCAGGCTCTGCTGCCTTCCCTGCTCGGCGCCGACGCGCGTCTGCTGAACAGACTGGATTTTCCCACGTCCGCCCTCACGGCGGCGGCCAAGGACGAGGAAGGCGAACGTCTGTACAAAGACGCCCAGGACAACGGACGCACGGAAAAACGGTATCTTGCGCTTCTGGAAGGCGAGCTTTCCCATGAAACGGTCGCCACGCAAAAACTGATCCTCAAGAACAGAACCCGCGTGCTCGTGGAACTGGCCGATCATCCCGACGCGCGACGCCACACCCGAGTGCTGCCGCTGGCCGTTCTGGACGCCGCCGAGCTGATTCGGAAGCTGAAGCTGCGGGAACGCGGCTGGACGGGTCTTCCGCCCGACGTCGTGACGCTGGCCGGATGCTCCATTCTGAAGGGCGCGCGGCATCAGATACGCGCCCACTGCTCCGCTCTCGGCTATCCGTTGCTGGGCGATCGACGATACGGCGCGCGTTTCACGCCTGGCGAAAACGATGACGAAGCCTTCTTTCTGCATCACGGCAGGCTGACCCTCCCCGGACTGGACGCCGTCGCGACACCGGTATGGCTTCCCCTGCTGGAAGCCGGCACGGCAAACGCCGCCGAACGCTGGCTGAAACGCTGATCCGAACCGCGCCCGACGCCCCCGACCGGAACTCAACGCTCAAAAAGCTCATGGCTCCGCGCCTGTCGCGGCCGCGCCCTCTTGCCGACGCGCCGACAAAAAAATCCGCCGCACCCGAAGGCGCGACGGATCATAAGAACGCTATCGGACAAAGCCACGCCTACTGGCGTTCCTTCTCCCATTCTTCCTGACAGGCGAGACAGAGCCCCACGCCGGGAATGGCCTTGAGTCTGGCCTCAGGAATGGGCTCGCCGCATTCGCGGCAGCAGGGTTTCCCGTCTATCCATTCCGGGCCTTCCTGATACCCGACGTTCGCGGCCTGCCGCAGCGCGGATTCACGTTCAATTCTTTCCAGTTCTGTAGCCTGATCAAAAATATCCATAATCTGCTCCTGAAAAACTCCCCTCACCGTTGAAAAACGGCAAGAGCGTAAGGCCATAAAACACCATGGGCAACCGAAAATTCCGGCGTCCCGATAATGGAGGGATGGTTCGCCCCTCGTAAAAAATGCGTACAGATTACAGGGAAGAAGGCGCGTTCAAAGCCTTGATGGGAACCTTGACCACCAGCTTCCTGACTTTCTCGCTGGCGCACTTCACGCAGGGACGATGCGCCTCGCCGGGCAGCACGAGCGCAAACACGCCCGGTTTCAAGTGGACGCGAGTGAAGGCTTCCGGAGCTTCGTCGTAAAAGATGAGGTCGCGCTGCTCGTCGTGCAGGCTTTCTTTTTCTCCCCCGCGGAGGAAGAACACGTCCATGTACTCGTCGCCGGACAGTATGGTCTGAATGTCGGCCATACGGTCATGACCTTCGTAACGGGCTTCGGACTCCTCCTTCGCCTCATACGAGCTCACGAAAGCCATGACGCCGCCGTTTTCCGGCCCTCCGGCCAGAGGATAGCCGCCGTCCGGCAGAGAATCTCCCTGAGCGAGGAGCTTCAGCAACTCAGGATAAAAGGCGTTCCAAAGCGAACCAAGGGTATACTGGGCACCGCGCGCAAAGGTATCAACAATCATGACAAGGCACTCCATAAAGCAAATCACGCCGGCAATATCCGGCCTTATGGGAACGATGGGCGAGGATGCCTTGTGCGGCAGGCAATGTCAAGAGGATAACATCTTTTTCAAGGAAAAAACAAAAAACGTTTTTCCCTTCATTCCTCAACGGTTCCCAACACTCGGAAACGTCGGACGGAGCCGCGTCCCGGAGTGAAAACGTCGTCGCGATCGCGCCGCGAACGTTCCTCGCCGAAATCCTTTCCGTCCGTTTTCCGCTACCTTTTCCCTTCATCGTCATTTTTGCCCGGAGACGCGTTCGAAGTCAACGCCCGCCGCGCCTCGGACCACGACGTCCCCACGAAAAACGGGGCGTCCGCCGCGCGAACGCCCCGCTCCCGACCCGGGCAAACGACTCAGTCGCCGCCTTTAGCCCTGCTCTCGCAGTAAATGCAGCGGTAGACCCGATTTTCCCTGTCCGTCAGCTTGAATATCTGAGGCAGTTCCTGCTCCGTGGACGTGATGCAGCGGGGATTCTTGCAGCGAATGACGTTGGTCACTCTTTCCGGCAGTTCCACGCTGAACTTGCGGTCGAGCTTGCCGTCGCGCACGATGCTCACGGTGATGCCCGGATCCACGTAGCCGAGCACGTCGAAGTTCAGGTCAATGATCTCGTCGATCTTGATGATGTCCTTGCGGCCCATTTTTCTGCTGGTCACGTTCTTCAGCACGGCCACGGAACACTGGAGCTTGTCGAGATTGAGAATGTGGTACAGCTCCATGCTGCGGCCCGCTCGGATGTGATCGAGAACGATGCCGTTGGAAATCGCGTCGATGACCATGCTAGTTCACCCCCAGAAGTTTCATGATGAGCGCCATGCGCATGTATTTGCCGTTCAGCACCTGGCGGAAATACGCCGCTCTCGGATCCTTGTCCACGGCGACGGAGATCTCGTTCACGCGGGGCAGAGGATGCATGACGCACATGTCGCTCTTGGCGTTCTTCAGCTTCTCGGGCGTGAGCACATAGCTGTCCTTCAGGCGCACATAGTCGGCTTCGTTGAAGAAGCGTTCCTTCTGCACGCGGGTCATGTACAGAACGTCCAGCGAAGGCATGGCCGCCGCAAGATCGGTGGTTTCCTCATAGGCGATGCCGTTGCGCTCCATCACGTCCTTGCGGACATAGCCGGGCAGACGCAGTTCCTCAGGAGAAATAAGCACAAACTTCACCCCGGCGTACCGGGACATGGCCGCAATGAGCGAATGCACGGTGCGCCCGAACTTCAGGTCGCCGCACAGACCGATGGTAAGATTGTCCAGTCGCCCTTTCTCTCTCCAGATGGTGAGCAGGTCGGCCAGCGTCTGCGTGGGATGGTTATGTCCGCCGTCGCCCGCGTTGATGACGGGCACCGAAGCGTTCATGGCGGCCACCAGCGGCGCGCCTTCCTTGGGATGACGCATGGCGATGATGTCGGCGTAGCAGCTCACAACCCGCACCGTGTCGGCCACGCTCTCGCCCTTGGAGGCGGAAGAACTCTGCGCTTCGGAAAAGCCGAGCACGTTGCCGCCAAGTTCGTACATGGCGGCTTCGAAGCTGAGACGCGTGCGGGTGGACGGTTCGAAGAACAGCGTGGCAAGTTTCTTGCCGCGGCATTTCTGCGCGTACTTTCCGGGATCGGCGATGATGTCCAGCGCCGTGCTCAGAAGTTTTTCAATATCCTGCGTCGAAAGATCCCGGATGTCGATAAGGCTTTCCAT
The DNA here is from genome assembly GCA_944324085.1 of uncultured Mailhella sp. Taxonomy (GTDB): domain Bacteria; phylum Desulfobacterota; class Desulfovibrionia; order Desulfovibrionales; family Desulfovibrionaceae; genus Mailhella. The sequence continues at coordinate 7,179 of CALUUX010000038.1, forward strand.
ACTACGCTCCGATCCAGCTCTCGTCGGAAGGATTGTTGCGGAAGGCGATAAGACGAGCCACGTCTTCCTTGCGAATGTAGCCGATCTCCGCGGCCACGTCGGCGATGGTGTCGAAATTGGTGAGGCTCACGTTCTTCACGCCCGCTTCCGCCAGACGATCGAGGCCCTTCTTCATGCCGTAGGTAAAAATGCTGGCCACGCCGAGCACTTCGGCTCCGGCCTCGCGCAGCACCTTCACCACTTCCAGCACGCTGCCCGCCGTGGAAATGAGATCCTCGATGACCACGACCTTCTGCCCCGGTTCGAGACGCCCTTCGATCTGATTGCCGCGGCCGTGATCCTTGGCGCTGGAACGCACGTATCCCATGGGCATGCCCAGGATGTGGCCCACGATGGCGGCATGCGCGATGCCGGCGGTGCTGGTGCCCATGAGCACCTCGCATTCGGGATATTCCTCGCGCACCACGGCGGCGAGGGCGTTCTCCACGTCGTTGCGCACGTCGGGAGCGGTCAGGGTAAGACGGTTATCGCAATAAACGGGGCTCTTGATGCCGCTCGCCCAGATGAAAGGTTCGTCGGGGCGGAAAAAGACCGCCTTGATGGAAAGCAGATCTTTGGCAATGAGCTTTTCGCGAGACTCCATGAGGATGACTCCTTATGACTGAGAGGTGCGCCTTCGTCCTGACGGACCAAGGCTGAAACGAAACGTCGGCGGAACGCTCGCCCGGAACGCCGGACAAATCCGCGCGCGGACGGCGGAACGGGAGCGGCTCCGCGCCCCAGGCGTCAAGGCGGAACCGTCCCTCTTCCGACGTTACCCGAGAAATTCTCTGACGCAGCGGCGATACGCCGCCACAGGATCGTCGGCCTGCGTGATGGGACGCCCCACCACGATAAAATCGGATCCGAGTTCGCGGGCGCGGGCCGGCGTGGTCACGCGCACCTGATCGCCCTTGTCGCCGTCGGCGAAGCGCACGCCGGGAGTGACGGTCAGAAAGTCGCTTCCGCAGACTTCATGCACCTTGCCCGCTTCCAGCGGCGAACAGACCACGCCGTCCAGACCGGCCGCTCTGGCGCGGGAGGCGTAGTGCATGACCACTTCCTCCATGGGGCGTTCGATGAGCAGATCCTCGCGCATGCGCTCTTCGCTCGTGGAGGTGAGCTGCGTGACCGCGATGAGCAGAGGACGCGTGCCGTCGGGACGGGTGAGGCCCTTCAGCGCCTCCTCCATCATGGCCACGGTGCCCGCGGCGTGCAGATTGCACATATCCACGTCCAGCGAGGAAAGCACGGCCATGGCCTTGCGCACGGTGTTGGGAATGTCGTGCAGCTTGAGGTCAAGGAAAATCCTGTGCCCCCTGGCCTTGACGGCGCGCACGATATCGGGGCCTTCGGCGTAGTACAGTTCCATGCCGATCTTCACGAAAGGCTTTTCCTCGGTGAAAAGCCCGAGAAAATCCATGACTTCGGCCTTGCCGCTGAAGTCGCAGGCCACCATGACGTCCTTGTTGAGCTTACGCATCAGTGCGCTCCTCCGATGATATCCTTGAGAGACGTTATGCCGTACTGCGCCATCACGCCGGGCAGATCGGCGATAATCTTCGGGCACGCCCACGGATCGACCAGATTGGCCGCGCCCACTTCCACGGCCGTGGCGCCCGCCAGCATCATTTCCACCACGTCGCGCGCCGTGCTGACGCCGCCCATGCCGATGATGGGCAGTTTGACGGCCTCATAAACCTGATACACCATGCGCAGAGCCACAGGCAGAATGGCGCTGCCGGAAAAACCGCCCATCTTGTTGGCGATGACGGGCTTTTTCGTGCGCAGATCGATGCGCATACCGAGCAGCGTGTTGATGAGGCTGATGCCGTCGGCTCCCGCCTCCGCCGCGGCCGCGGCCAGAGGCACGATATCGGTGACGTTGGGCGACAACTTCACGTACACGGGCTTGGAGGTCACGGCCTTCACCGCCTTCGTCACGGCGGAAATGCCGAGAGGATCCGTGCCGAAGCTCATGCAGCCGTTATGCACGTTGGGACAGCTCACGTTCACTTCGATGAGGCCGACCTGATCTTCCTTGTCGATGTGCGCGCAACATTCGGCGTATTCGTCTACAGAGAAACCGCCGATATTGGCGATGACCTTTTTATGGAAGCATCGCTTGAGGCGGGGCAGCTCCTCGGTGATCACTCTGTCGATGCCGGGATTCTGCATGCCAACGGCGTTGATCATGCCCGACGGCGTTTCCGCGATGCGGGGCGTGGGATTGCCGAAGCGGGGTTCCAACGTGGTTCCCTTGAAGGAAAAGGAACCCAGCACGTTGATGTCGTAAAGTTCGGCGAACTCGTATCCGTAGCCGAAGGTGCCGCTGGCCGGAATGATCGGATTATCCAGCTCAAGGCCGCTGAGGGTTACTTTCAGATCTGCCATTCCAGCACCTCCTTGTCGAACACGGGCCCGTCCTTGCACACGCGTCTGCCGCCTTCCTTCGTCATGACGCTGCATCCCATGCACGCGCCGAAGCCGCAGCCCATGCGTTCTTCAAGGCTGAACTGACCGCCCGACCCCTGCGTGGCCCGGTACAGCGCGCGGAGCATGGGCATGGGACCGCAGCTGTACACATAGCTGAAGCGTTCGGGAAGCGCGTTGGTCACAAATCCCTTCACGCCGACGCTTCCGTCCACGGTGGTCACGATGACCCGCGCGCCGAGGGCCTCAAACTCGCGCGCGTAAAATATTTCGTCCGCCTTGTTGAATCCGAGAATGACCGTGGGCTTCCGACCGGCGGCCAACAACGTCTTCGCAAGATTGTACAGCGGGGGCACGCCCACGCCGCCGCCCACCAGAAGAGGCTCGTCGCCGCTCTTTTCCACGTCGAAGCCGTGGCCGAGTCCGGTAAGGGCGTCCAGCGTCTCGCCTTTCTTCATCCGCGCCATGGCGTCCGTGCCCTGCCCCACCACTTTATAAATGATGGTGACGGTCTTTTCGTCGTAATCGCAGATGGATATGGGACGGCGCAGGAAAAAGCCCGGCAGGCTGATTTCCATGAACTGTCCCGGCATGGTCATGGCCGACGTGTCGCCGGAAAGCACCATGCGGTACACGTCCCTGGTGAGCGGCGTATGCTCGACTATCGTATATATTCCCTGTTTCATGCTGGCTCCGCAGATGATGTTGTCCGTTTGCCGCGAAAGGTTCCGTCGTCGCGTCGCGGCTCTTGCGCCGGAGCGCGCCGCCGGAACGTTCTCCGCGTCAGGCCTTTTCGTTCCAGACTTCCTCTCCGCCCACGAGCGTCATCACGCAGCGGCCGAAAAGCGTCCGCCCGGCAAAAGGCGTCGCGCGTCCCTTGCTGAAAAATTCTTCCGGCTTCACGACCCACTCGCGCGAAAGATCGAAAACGGCCAGATCGGCGGGCTGTCCCTGTTCCAGAAACGCGCCCACGCCGAAACGCGTCGCGGGCCGCACGGACATGAGTTCCACCAGCTTCTCCAGCGTCAGAACGCCGGTCTTCACGAAAAAGGTGTACATGACGGCAAAGGCGGTTTCCAAACCGACCACGCCCATGGCGCTGCGTTCCAGTCCCTTGTTCTTGGCTTCGGCTTCATGCGGGGCGTGATCGGTGGCGATCATGTCCACGGTGCCGTCCAGGATCCCCGCGACAAGCGCGTCCCTGTCCTCTTCTCCGCGCAGGGGCGGATTCATCTTGAAACGGCCGTCTTCCTGAAGATCCTTGTCGCAGAGCGTCAGATAATGAGGGCCGGTCTCGCAGGTGACGTCCACGCCTTCCGCCTTGGCGCGGCGTATGATGTCCACGCTTTCCTTGGTCGAAATATGGCAGACGTGATACCGCGCTCCCGTTTCCTTCGCGAGCTTCACGTCGCGGGCGATCTGCCCCCACTCGCTTTCGGAACAGATGCCCCGATGCCCATGCGCCCGGGCGTATTCGCCGTCGTGAATGTAGCCGCCGCGGAGCAGTTCGTTCACTTCGCAGTGCGCGGCGACGATTTTTCCCAGTCTCGCGGCCTCGCTCATGGCCTTGCGCATCATGTCCTCATCCTGCACGCCGCGGCCGTCGTCGGAAAAACCCGCCACATGCGGAGCCATGCCCGCCATGTCGGAAAGGACGCGGCCTTTCTCCTCCGCGGTTATGGCGCCGTAGGGCACCACGCGTATCACCGCGTCGCGACGGATGATCTCAAGCTGTCGCTCAAGATGCTCGACAGAATCGGGAACGGGATTCAGGTTGGGCATGGCGCACACGGCGGTGTAGCCGCCGTGCGCCGCGGCCAGACTTCCCGTGCGCATGGTTTCCTTGCATGAAAAACCCGGCTCACGAAAATGCACATGGACATCTACGAGGCCGGGAACAACGCAACACCCGCTCATATCGACTTCCGACACCCCTTCCACGGGAGGTATCTGCGGCGCGACGCGACCGATTCTGCCGCTCCGAATGAAGATATCGCCCTTCTCAAAACCGGAGGGTCGGTACACCATGGCATTTCTGAGGATGCGATCCATGAAAACTCCTTGGAAAAAGCCCGGCCCGAAGGCCGGGCGCAAACGTCACGCCATCTGGCGAAGCACCGTTTCCAGCGTTTCGGTAAAGGCCTCCAGATCCGCCTCGTCAATGTTAAGCGGCGGCAGCAGGCGCAGCGTGGGTCCGTAAGTAAGATTGAGAATGAAACCGCGGTTCATCAGTTCCAGCCAGACCTTGCGCGCCTTCTCGTCGGACATGTTCAGTTCGACGCCGAGAAGCAGGCCGAGGCCGCGCACGTCGCGAATCACGCCGGGCAGCCTTTCGCCCAGGGCGCGGAAGCGGGCGCGGGCGCGCTCGCCGAGCTCGGCGGCCCGTTCCACAAGATGATCGCGCTCGATGATTTCCAGCACCTTGAGACCGACGGCCGTCACCAGCGCGCCGCCGCCGAAGGTGGTGGCGTGACTGCCGTAGTCAAAGCCCTGCGCCACTTCGTCGGTGGCCATCATGGCGCCGAGCGGCAGACCGTTGGCCATGGACTTGGCGCTGGTGAACACATCGGGCTTGAGACCGAAATTCTGGAATCCCCACCACTGGCCGCTGCGAGCCATGCCGGCCTGCACTTCGTCGCACATGACCAGCACGCCGTGACGGCGGCAGATGTCGACAAGCCCGTCCGCGTATTCCTGCGTGACGGGGATGATGCCGCCCTCGCCCTGAATGGCTTCAAAGAGCACGGCCGCGGTGGTGGGCTTGATGGCCTTTTCCAGCGCGTCCAGATCGCCCCACGGCACACGGCCGAAGCCGGGCGTTTCCGGCTCAAAGCCTTCGGTATGCTTGCCCGTGGCCGCCAGCGTGGCCAGCGTGCGCCCATGGAAGCAGTTGGAAAGCGTGATGACTTCCCACGCCTCGCGGCCTTTCACCACGCGCTGATACCGTCTGGCTATCTTAATGGCGGCCTCGTTGCTTTCCGCGCCGGAATTGCAGAAAAACACCTTGCCCGCGTGACTGGTGGAAAGCAGTTTTTCCGCGTAATCGAGTTGCTCTTCCTGATAGAAAAGATTGCTGACGTGCACGAGTTTTCGCGACTGTCGGTCCATCACTTCCGCAATTTCCTCATTGCAGTGGCCGAGACCTATAACGGCGATACCGGCCAGAAGGTCGACGTACTCCTTGCCGTCCACGTCCCAGAGACGGGCCCCCTTGCCACGGACTATGCCCAGCGGATACCGAGAGTACGTCCGGCACATAAAGGCCTTTTCTCTTTCCTTCAGTCTTTCGAAAGCTTCGCTCATCGTCTGTTTTCCCCATGAAACTTGTTTTTTCCCGCGCCGCACCTTTTGCAGACGCAAGGAACGCGGGTATCATATACTATTAACGCCGAGTAGCCAAGAGCGTCCCTCCGCCCTTCCGGGATTGCTTTTTGCGCGGGAGAAGATAAAAGTCTGTTTCGGAAAACGGTTCCGGAAGCCGAAACTCCGCTCCGTCGTTTCGTTCGCGCCGCGCTTCCGGTTCGCCGCGTTTTCCGCAACCTCTCCCTTCTTTCAGCTCACACGGATTTGCTCTCATGACCAGCGCGTTCACCATGCTTCGCCCCCTTGTTCTGGCTTCCGGTTCGCCGCGACGCCGCGCCTTTCTGGAAGGCGTGGGCCTCCGTTTCGACGTGCTTCCCGCCTCGTGCCCCGAACCTCGCCCCGAACCGGGCGAAGATCCCCGCGCCTACGCGGGCCGCTGCGCCGAAGCGAAAGCCTGCTTCGTGCTGCGCTCGCTTGCGGAACGACGCGACCGTCCCGCCGTGCTCTCGGCCGACACCATCGTCATCCTGCGCGACAAGGACGGAGCCTCCATTCTCGGCAAGCCCCGCGACAGAGACGACGCCGCGGCCATGCTCGCGAGACTCGCCGGACGAACGCACGAAGTGGTCACGTCCTGCTGCCTCGCCATGGACAACCATGTGGAATGCTTCGACGACATGACCGAAGTCACCTTCGCGCCGTGGCCTCGCCCCGTGCTGGAAGCCTACGCCGACAGCGGCGACCCTCTGGACAAGGCGGGTTCCTACGGCATACAGGACGGAGGGGCTTTTCTGGTCAGTTCGCTGAAAGGTTCCTGGTCCACGGTGGTGGGCCTTCCCCTCGACATCGCGCTGGAACGCCTGCTGCGCGCGGGCGTTCTCGGCCTGAATCGCTAGGACTCCGCTATGAAAGCACAGATTCTCAACGCCATCCGCGCCGTGTACGACAGCGTGCCGCTCGTGCACAGCATCACCAATTTCGTCGTCATGCAGGTTTCGGCCAACGCCCTGCTCGCCGCCCACGCGTCGCCGCTCATGGCCCACGCCGTCGAAGAAATGGACGACCTTACCGACATCGACGCCGCGCTGGTTCTCAACATCGGCACTCTTGACCCCGCGTGGCTGGAAAGCATGGAACTCGCCGGCTCGCTTATGAAGAAAAAAGGAAAGCCCGTCGTGCTCGATCCCGTGGGAGCCGGAGCCTCCGGTCTGCGCACCCGTTCCGCGCTGCGCCTGCTCGACACGGTGCGCCCCGACATTCTGCGCGGCAACGCCTCGGAAATCATGGCCCTGGCCGCGGAAATACGCTCCGCCGACAAGGTGACCACCAAAGGCGTGGACAGCCGCAACAGCAGCGACGAAGCTCTCGATTCCGCCCGCGCGCTGGCCGAACGTTTCGGCTGCGCGGTCAGCGTCAGCGGAGAAAGGGACGTCATGACCGACGGCCGCTCCTCGCTCGTCGTGGAGGGAGGCTCGCCCCTCATGCCGCTGGTCACGGGCATGGGCTGCTCGGCCTCGGCCGTCACCGGAGCCTACGCCGCGGTCTGCCCCGACAGGCTGATCGCCGCAGCCGCGGCCATGGCCGTCATGGCCTCGGCGGGCGAAAAAGCCGGAGCGCGAGCCAAAGGGCCCGGAAGCTTTCTTCCCGCCTTTCTGGACGAACTGTACCTGCTCGACCCCGAAGACGCCGCATCCCGGGTGCGCGTTCTCGAGGCGTAACCCTTAACTTCCCTGCGCGGGAACGCCGCGAGACGCTCGTCATGAACTGGAGAACCCATACCGACTACCGCGTCTATCTCGTCACGGATCGCGACCTGTGCCTCGGCCGGTCGCTGGAAGACGTGACGCTCGCCGCCGTGCGCGGAGGAGCCGGAGCCGTGCAGCTGCGGGAAAAACACGCTTCCTCACGCGAGTTCCTGGCGCTGGCGAAAGCCCTGGTTTCCCGCCTTCAGCCGCTCGGCGTTCCGGTCATCGTCAACGACAGGGCCGACATAGCCCTGGCCGCGGGCGCGGCCGGCCTGCATGTGGGCCAGAGCGATCTGCCCCCGGAAGACGCCCGCCGCCTCATGGGGCCGGACGCCATCGTGGGCCTTTCCGTGGAAACGCGGGAAGAACTTCTGGACGCGGAACGATTCGACATTGACTATGTGGGGCTCAGCCCCATTTTCGCCACGCCCACCAAAACCGACACCCTCGAACCGTGGGGACTCGACGGACTGCGCTGGGCGCGGGCCCATTCGCCGCTCCGCCTGGTGGCCATAGGCGGCGTGCACGGCGACAACGCGGCCGACGTGGTGGAGGCGGGGGCTCACAGTCTCGCCGTGGTGTCGGAAATATGCTCGTCCCCCGACCCGGAAAACGCGGCGCGTCGCCTTCTGGCCGCGTTCCGATAAAAAAACGCCCATTAAGCAGAGAGCCGACAGGCGCGCCTTATTCCCGTCGCGCCCGTCGGCTTTTTGTTCATGCGTTCTTCGCGCCGGCGGCTTCGCCCGGCGCGGAAAGACGCGTTTCCGGAGAAACGCTACAGCTCCTTGGGCTTGAAAAACTTCGACGGCGGCTTACATTCAGGATCGCCCTGCATGCAGTTGTTGTCCTCCGCGCGCAACGTCAGCCACAGGAAGAAAAACGCCACCATGCAGCCCGTGAAGTCGGCCAGCGGAATGCTGAACCATACGCCGTTGAGGCCGAAGAAATACGGCATCACGCAAAGCGCGGGCACAAGGCATATCATCTGACGGCACAGCGAAACCACGCTGGCGATCTTGGCCTGACCGATGGATTGAAAATAGGTGCCGATGATGATCTGCGGCCCCACGAAGATGAACAGACCGCCCATGATGCGCAGAGCCTTTGTGGACACGGCCACAAGCGGTTCATGATCGGTGAAGATGCGCACCAGAAGTTCCGGGAAGAACCATGAACCGATCATGCCCGCCAGCGTGATGACGGTGGCGGTGATCATGCCGTATTTCAGGGCCAGGCGCACGCGATCCGGCCTTTTCGCGCCGAAATTGAACCCGATGATGGGTTGCATGCCCTGACCGAGTCCGATGACGCTCATGGCGAAGAGCATGAGCAGGCGGTTGACGATGCCGAACGCGCCGATGGCCATGTCGCCGCCGTGTTCCTGAAGGGCCCGGTTGATCAGCACCACCACGATGCAGGCGCAGAAGTTGATGAGAAAAGGAGCCATGCCTATGGCCACGATTCTGCGGAAGGCCGTCCAGTTCAGCTTCCAGATATCCTTCTGAAAATGGATAAGGGAGCTTTTACGGCAAAAATGCGCGACCAGCCACAGCACGGACATAAACTGTCCCGCAAGCTGAGCCCAGGCCGCGCCGTACATGCCCCATCCCCACCAGAAAATGAACACGGGAGAAAAAACCACGATGCCCAGCGAGGAAAGCAACGCCGTCATCATGGCCGTCTTGGGGTATCCCGTGGCTCTGGCGAGGAAGTTGAATCCCAGCATGAGAAAGCCCAGCGGAGAGAGCAGCACCAGCGGCACCATGAATTCGTGCGCGAGCTTGAGCGTCTCGCCGCTGGCCCCGAAAAACATCAGCAACGGATCCAGAAAAAACCAGAACCCCAGCCCGAAGGACACGCCGAAAATGATTTCCAGCAGAACGGAATGTCCCAGCATGCTGCGGGCCTTGTCCATATCCTTGCGGCCAAGCTCGATGGAGCACAGAGCGGCGCAGCCCACGGCCACAAGCTGACAAAAAGCCATGAGCAGGTTCACCAGCGGAAAGGTGACGGCCATGGCCGCCAGACCCAGCGGACCCACGCCATAGCCGATAAAAATGCTCGATATGATCTGATTGAGGGCCACGACCACCATGCCCAGAATGGCGGGTATGGAATATTCGAGAAGAAGGCGGCCCACGCCCTTCGTTCCCATTTCATTGGCTTTCAGACTCTGGCTCATAATCCCCCCCCCGAATTCTGAAACTTCCTTCGGGCCCGTCAACGCCCGGAAGGAACGCGGCGGCCACGCCGCTCCCCGCACCGGAACGACGCCTTTTCACGTCCGTCGGCGGACGAAGATCGTCGGCCGACAAAATACGGCCGCGTCACTTCAGAAACAATGCTGAACTATGTTCGCGCAAGTCGGGCGCGCCACATAATGAAAACGCGACGCCATCAACGCGGAAGGGTATATTCACAAAGTCGCCACGGAAAGGCAAGCGTCTTTTTTACCGCCGTCACGCCTCACGGGACGATCGCTCCGGGTCGGCGTCATCCGCACGTTCCGGCGCGTCGCCCTCCTCAGTCGCGTCTTCGCTCTTCCGTTTCAGCGAAGACAGCCCGCTTTTTCTCGGCCCTTCATTAAGGAAGGGCATGGGCGCGTCCCAATCCAGAAGGGATACGCCTATGAGATACGACACCCACGCCGCGTATTCTTCGGACGACCAGTTGAGCACCTTGGTCAGACGCCGATGGATGCCGGGCGTGCTGATGCTCCAGTACAACTCGGCCGCCCGCTCTTCGGAAAGACCGGGCCGGAGCATGCCGTCTTCGGCCATCTTGTGCACCGATTTCCGACACTTTTCCAGCAGCATCATGCTCTGATCGTATTCCTGTTCGGCGAACTCGGGCGACAGCACGCTCATGCCGCGGAAAATATCGAACACGGGCATGGCGTCTTCCATGAGCACCGACATAAAGTGCCCTATCTCGCGCACGCGTTCCTTGCCCGTCATGATCTGGGGAATGGAGTCGCGCAGCTTGTCATACTGCTTGGCCTCCACGGTGTTTTCCAGAATGGCCGCCAGCACGCCCTTTTTCGAACCGCACACCGCGTATACCGTCTGCGGGGCCACGCCGGCTTCCCGGGCTATGGCTTCCAGGGTCATGTCGGCGTATCCCTTTTCTTTCATCAACTGCATGGCCGCCGCGACAATGCGGGATTTCGTCACGCTGGCCTGTTCCTTTCTTCGGGGAGAATGATAGGCGCGCGTTTTCTTGACGGGACGATCCTCGGCGTTCTGGGCGGCTTTTCTGGCCATGAAGAATTCCTCAATATTGAATAGAATTTAATAAGATGATGTCAAACGTACTCCATCGTTTCCAGATAATCAATGCTGAAAAATGTCTCTTTCCCGACAGCGGGCGAACGCGCGACGTGGCAGAATCCTCCACGCGCGCTCTCGGCAAAGCGCGTTTTCGCCCCGCCCTATCTTCGGAACCGTTCCGCGTCCGGCAAGGCGAAGCGTGCGCGCGAACGCGGCGCGAAAGGACGAATTCTTGACAGGTTGACGCCATTTCACTAGAATAAAATCTATTGAATAGGTGTCGACAATAACAGGAAAAAGAAGGGCTCCGTTGCCAAGTGTTCAGTTTTATAATAAAATACTGCGCAGGTTGCCCTTCGGCGCGCCCGGAACGCTTCCGGCAAGCTCTTTCCGCCGCATACGGAATGTTTTAACCGCTATGGAGTTCTGACATGGCTATCACTCTTTACAAGGCTCCCAACTGCATCCGCTGCCGCATTACCCATGAATTCATGGACGCCAAGGGCATCTCATACGGCAGTTACGATCTGGAAGCCGACAAGGACATCGTCAACGGCTTCTACCGCGCCAACCGCAAGTTTCTGCACCGCAACGAAACCGGCGTGGAATTTCCCATGTTTCATGACGATGACGGCGACGTGGTGCTTCAGGGCACGGGCGTCATTATCGCCTATCTGCTTTCCGGCAGGGCTCTCGGCGACGCCGGAGCCGTTTCCGAAAGCAAGATGCTGCACGGCTGGATTTCCGGCCTGAACGTTTCCAAAGTTCCCGCGGGCGAAGAAGATCACTTTGCGGAACTGCTCGCCACCCTGGCCAAAGGCGGCCTCCAGGTCGTTCTCGATTCCGACGGCAGACGCGCCGATCTTCTGGAACGCCTCATCAACGAGGGCTGTCTGACCCGCGTTCGCGTCAACATTCCCGGTCCCGCTTCCGTCTATCCCGCGGCCGTCGGCGGCGAAGCTCCCTCCGCCGAAGAACTCGGCAAGACCATCGCTCTCGCCCGCGCGTTCAAGGATCACGTCATCCGCCTGTATCTCGAACCCATCAAGCAGGCCGACGGCTCCCTGGCGTGGCTGACTCCCGCCGACGCGGCCCTGGCCGGCAAAATGGTGGCCCAGGCCTGCGGAGACATGCTGATGCCTTTCGGCATCCAGGTCACCGCCGAGCCCGTCCAGGGCGTCGAACCTTTGACCAACCTTCTGCCCTATCGCTCCAAGGTTCGTTCCGCTCTCCCCAAAACCGATATCATCAAGAATGACTGATTCGTCGACGCGGGAAAGACGTCTTTCCCGTCGTTGACGAACGCCCGCCGCGCCTCACGCCATGAGTCAAGAGAAAAACGCCCGTCACGCCATTCCCGGACGCCCACTTCCACGGCGACGCGAGCTCATTCTTGTCCCTGCAACACACCCTTAGTCTTCAAGGCAGGCAATTAGTATGGCTCTTCGCATTACTGTCATCGGAGCAGGTCCCGGCGGCTACACGGCCGCCTTTGACGCCGCCAGACGCGGCGCGGAAGTTACCCTTGTGGAATCCAAATGGTTGGGCGGCACCTGTCTTAACTGCGGCTGCATTCCCACCAAGACGTTGCGTTCCTCCGCCGACGCGCTGGAAACCGTCCGTCGCGCCGCGGAATTCGGCATCGTCGACGCGGGAAGCCCCGCCGTGGACATGCCCGCCGTCATCGCCAGAAAGCGCAAGGTTTCCGAAACGCT
>CALUUX010000039.1 GCA_944324085.1 uncultured Mailhella sp.
TATGATTCCTTCATGCGCTATTATGGCTTCGACCTCGCCACAGCCTACAAGGCCATAGAATATTTTCAGGAATATTACGCGGAAAAGGGCATGTACGAAAACGTTCCCTATCCCGGCATCGTCGAACTGCTCCACCGTTGGAACGACGAAGGGCGCAAGCTGGTTCTGGCCACGTCCAAGCCGGAAGTGTTCGCCGAGCGCATCCTGGAACGATTCGGCATGGCCGACGCCTTCACGTTCATAGCGGGAGGCGACGTGGCCGAAACCCGCGTGGAAAAAAAATTGGTCATCGACTACGCCATGAAGGAACTCGGTCTCACCGGCAAGGAACCTTGCCTCATGATCGGCGACAGAAAATTCGACGCGTTGGGAGCCGCGGCTCACGGCATTCCCACGTTGGGCGTGCTGTACGGATTCGGCTCTCAGAACGAACTGCTCCAAGCGGGAGCCCTCTGGCTGGCGAAAAACGTCGCGGAGCTCGGATCTTTGATCGCTCCCGTTCGATGAATTTCTTGAGCAGTTTACCGTCCCAGCTGAGTCCATCGGCGATCACGACTCGCGACAGCTAAAGGCAGGCGAGTTCCCGTCAGCAAGAAGAAGGAATTTCACGATTCCCCCTCTCTTCTTGCTTCACGACAGTCAAAATGACACTTCTGTCCAACCGTCACGCCACGGGCCGTTTGCCTGGAAAGATAAAAGAGGTCGCCCATCTTTCGGAGCGGCCCAGAAAAAACGCGACGCCTCTTTGCTCCCCCGCGACGGCTTCGTCCATCGCTCAGCGAGCAACGCGAAACGGCCCGCCAAAAGCGGGCCGCTCAAAAAAGTTATTTTTCTATGGTCTCCATAGTCAGATGCGTATTGGTAAACACGCATATATCGGCAGCTATGGCCATGGACTCCTTGACTATTTCCGCCGGCGTCATGGATGTGTGACGAAGCAGAGCCCGCGCGGCGGAAAGCGCGTACGGCCCGCCTGACCCAATGGCGGCCACGCCATCGTCAGGCTCTATGACATCGCCCGTTCCGGTGAGAATAAGCGTTCTTTCCGCATCGGCCACAAGCAGCAACGCCTCAAGTTTGCGCAGGAACTTATCCTGACGCCAGTCCTTGGCCATTTCCACGGCGGCCCGCAGAAGATTGCCGCCGGACTCCTCCAGCTTGGCCTCAAAACGCTCAAACAGCGTAAACGCGTCCGCCGTAGCTCCGGCGAATCCCGCAACGACCTGCCCTCGATACAGACGACGCACCTTCCTGGCCGTATGCTTCATGACCATGCTTTGACCCATGGTCACCTGACCGTCGCCGCCTATGGCCACGCCGCGCTCATTACGCACGGCCAGAATGGTCGTTCCTCTCAGTTCCATCGAAAAATCTCCTGCCCTAACGGGCTTCTTTCATAATTTTTGCGCGTTCGGCGGCCTTTTTTTCATACTCTTTTATAGCCGCTTTCTCTTCCTGCGTGCGGGCGCTCGTTTTGGCCTTATCCAGCCATCCTTCCGCCCGACGCTGATTGTTGGCGTAAAGAGCGGCGTACGCAAGATGCAGATATCCTTCGCTCAACCGACTGGAGGCTCCGAGAGATCGCCCATAATAGGTATGAATCTCACTATCCTCCGGCACATACTTCAAAACGTCACGATAACGCTGCTGCGCTCCGGCTCTGTCTCCGGAGTCATCCAGAATGCGGGCGTAGAAAAAGAGACCGTAATAGTCGCCGGGATACAAACGGAGCGACTTTTCCAGATAACGACGGGCTCGGCCGATATCCCCGCCCTTGGTGTATTCGAAAATAGCGGCCTCGCGCAAAATGAGCGCGTCGTCGGGAGCCAGCTTGAGCGCGGCGTTGAAAAATCCTTCCGCGTCCTTGATGCGGTTCTGCCGAGCGGCAAGCATGGCCCGTCCCATGAGACTGACGGGATTTTTATCGCCGCCTTTGGCAAAAATCTGTTCCGCATGCGCCGGATCCCCGTGTCGCGCCCACAGCAACGCCTGCACGCGATGAAAACGACCGTCTTCCTCCTTCCGATTCTTGAGCTCCGCCGGCATGCTTTGCAAATCCGCTCTCAGACTGGCCAGGCGGGCATTAAGATCGGGATGGGTGGAAAGATAGGTGGGAATGGAAGAGCCGCCTCCCCAGTTTTGCGATTTCAACACTTCAAAGGCTCCGCCGAGTCCCTTGGGATTGTACCCGGCGTCCACCAGATACCTGATGCCGAAACGGTCGGCGTCGTCTTCATCCAAACGGCTGTACTTCAGCATGGCGGAAGAGCTCGCCGCCATGCTTCCCATCATGGCGGCCCCGCCGGCGTTGCTGCCGCCTCCGGCAAGGCCGGCCGCCACGCCGGCGACCATGCCGAGCAGAGACGCTAAAGAAATGACTCTCCCGCGCTCTATGCGCCCGGCAATATGTCGCTGCGTGACGTGGGCGATTTCGTGCGCAAGCACGCCGGCCAGTTCCGACTCATGATTCAAGTGCATAATAAGCCCGGAAAACACGAAAACGAAACCGCCGGGAGCGGCAAAGGCGTTCAGAGAATTATGCAGAACGACATTGGTCGGAAACTTATAAGGCTGAGGGGGCAACGTCTTCACTATGCGATCCACAATGCCCTGCGCGTAGTCGCGCACCACCGGATCTTCGATAATGGGCATGGTGGACTTGACCAGGACTTCAAATTCCCGGCCCATCTTCATTTCGTCCTGAAGCGTAAACTCACCGAAAAGAGCCGCGCCCGCCCGCATCGGCGCAAAAAGCACGCCGACCATGCAGACAACGGCGATCGCGGAACGCAGTCGCATCTCAGTCTTCCCGGCCTTCCGGCCCGTCAGGCGATATCCCACACCGCGCCGGAGGGCGTATCGCGAACTTCAATTCCCATGGCCGCCAGCGCGTCACGAGTGGCGTCGGATCTGGCAAAATCCTTGGCGGCGCGGGCTTCGGCGCGTTCCGCCATCAGTTCCATGACCTTGTTCACGTCAATGCCGGCGCGCGAGGCGCGGGTATCGCGCAGTTCTTCCAAAAACGCCAAAGGCTCCGCGCCGAACACGCCGAGAACAGAAGACCAGTCACCCGCGAGCTTCTCAAAGCGGCCGAGCAGATCGCGGATTCCTTCCTTGTTGCGCAGTCCCTTGTCTTCAAGAATGCGGTTCATCAGACGAATCATGCCGAAGACATGGCCGAGCGCGCCGGCCGTGTTCAGATCGTCATCCATGGCCTCAAAGAAGCCTTTCTCCAGCGTTTCGAATTCATCGAGCACCGAGGCGGGCGTTTCTCCCTTTTTCCAGGACGCGCGCTGCAAGGCGGCGCGGACATCCCGCAGACATTCATACACGCGCTTGAGCGCGCGTTCCGACTCATCCAGTCCCTCGAAGCTGAAATCGATAGGACTGCGGTAATGCTTGCCCAACAGGAAAAATCGCAGCGTTTCCGGCTGACGATGTTCCAGAATGTCACGAATCGTCTTGAAGTTATTCAGCGATTTCGACATCTTTTCGGAGTTGATCTGCACAAAGCCGTTATGCACCCAGAAACGGGCCAGTTCTTTTCCCGTCGAAGCCTCGCTCTGCGCGATCTCGTTTTCATGATGCGGGAAAATGAGATCCTGCCCGCCGCCGTGAATGTCGAGCGGCAGATCAAGATTCTTCTTGCTCATGGCGGAGCATTCCAGATGCCAGCCCGGCCGTCCCTTGCCCCACGGGCTTTCCCAGAAAGGTTCTCCCGGCTTGGCCGCCTTCCAGAGCGCAAAATCCAGAGGATCTTCCTTTTCCTCTCCAATGGCTATGCGCGCGCCGGCGCGCAGATCGTTCACGTCTCTGCCGGACAGTTTTCCGTACCCGGGGAAGGAACGCACGCGGAAATACACGTCCCCCGACGGCACGGCATAGGCGTGGCCGCCGTCGATGAGCGTCTGAATCAGCGTCTGCATGTCGCCGATGTATTCCGTGGCGCGAGGCTCGATATCGGCGCGGCGAACGTTGAGTCGATCCATATCTTCATGAAACGCGGCGATGTACGTTTCGGCGATTTCCGAACTGCTCTTGCCCTCACGGTTGGCGCGGGCAATGATCTTGTCGTCCACGTCAGTAAAATTGCGGACAAACGTCACGTCATATCCGAGATAACGAAGATACCGATTCAGCACATCGAACACCACCGCCGAACGCGCGTGGCCGATATGGCTGAGATCATAGGCCGTGATGCCGCACGCGTACATGCCTACCCTGCCGGCCTGGCGGGGTTCGAAATGTTCCTTGCGGCGAGTCATGGTATTATACAACTGCATGGGATGCTCCCGTGTTGCGTACGTTGAAAAACACGTCCGAAACGGCGTCCGGACTCCACGCTTTCCTCATGCGGGGAAAACGCACTTTTATTAAATAAATCGTCATCCGGCCCCGTCCAGAGTCGGGACAGGGCCGGATGATTAAAAATTTCATATTTTCCGGCCTTCGACGAGAACCAGCCCCGATTCGGACCGAACGTCTCCGTTCGCCGCGTCCTGACGCGATTTCCGAAAACGCAGAATCCAGACTTCCATTCGAAACCAGCCGCCAAACGCCCCCACAGCCGAGCGTCCGAAAAAACGGATGGAAATGCCGGGCACTTCCATCCGCACAATTTACTTGGCCGCGCGTTCTATGCGCTTCAGACTTTCTTCCCGGCCGAGAGCGGCCATGACGTCATGCACGGAAGGTCCGCCCGCAAGCCCGGTCAGCGCGGAACGAAGAGGCGGGCCGACCTGTTTGAACTTGAGTCCGCCCTTTTCCACGTACTCATGCAGCAACGTATCCAGGGCTTCCGCATTGAATTCGGGCATCTCGGCTATCATGTCATGAAGCACGGTCAGCTGATGCTTGCCGTCCTCATTGAGGGCCTTCATGGCCTTGTCTTCAATCACCAGCTCTTCGGCGGGCTTGAAATAGATGGTCAGAGCCTGCGCCAACGCGGCCAGGTCGGACGCGCGCTCCACATACATGGGCAGCAGGGCCTCCACCCTCTCGGCAGGCACGTCATATCCCAGCTTCTTCAGGAAGGGACGCACCATCTCAGCCAGTTGAGGCAGCGGCGTGTTGCGCATGTAGTGCGCGTTGAGCCACTTCAGCTTTTCAGGATCGAACGCCGCGGGAGAGCTGTTCAAATTGTTGCCGTCAAACAGTTCCACCAGTTCCTTCAGAGAGAAAATTTCCTGATCGCCGTGCGACCAGCCGAGACGAACAAGGTAATTCACCAGCGCCTGAGGCAGAAGACCGTCCTGCTCGTATTCAATAACGGCGCGGGCCCCGTGACGCTTGGACAGCTTCTGATGATCGGGACCGCAGATCATGGGCACGTGCCCGAACGTGGGCACTTCAAATCCGAGCGCGTTGTACAACAAAATCTGCTTGGGCGTGTTGGACACATGGTCGTCACCGCGCAAAACGTGCGTCACGCCCATGTCATGGTCATCCACCACCACGGCGAGGTTGTACGTGGGCATGCCGTCGGTGCGGCGCAGCACCATGTCGTCCAGTTCGGACACGTCCACGGAAATGGTGCCCTTCACCATGTCGTTGAACACGATGCGGCCCTCGTCCGGAACGCGCAGACGCACCACGCGGCCGGGGCCGGCGGTGAGGCCGCGATCGCGGCATTTGCCGTTGTAGCGGGGCTTCTCGCCTCTTGCGCGAGCCACTTCGCGCATGGCTTCCACTTCTTCGGGCGTGCAGTCGCACCAGTAGGCGTGACCGGTTTCCAGCAACTTGTCGATATAGGCGTTATAAATATCAAGACGCTGGCTTTGATAGGTAAGGTCGCCGTCCCAGTCCAGACCAAGCCATTTCATGGAAGCAAGGATGGAATCGGTGTATTCCTGCTTGGAACGCGTAGCGTCGGTATCCTCGATGCGCAGGCGGAACTCGCCGCCGAAGTGACGGGCGAGAAGCCAGCAGAAAATGGCGGTCCGGCCGCCGCCGATATGCAGATGTCCGGTGGGGCTGGGAGCAAATCTCGTAACGACTTTCATAATGCTCATCCGAAATTGATCAGAAGGTTATATAAAAGGAAGCGCAGACACAACGGCCATCGCCGCTTCCGTCGGCGCCCATGATACTACTCCGCATCCGCGGCTATGACAAGCCGACTTTTTTTCAAGAACCCCACGGGGTTATAGGTTTCCTTAGCCTGACGCAGGCCAGGTTCGTCCATATCCTGTTCCCGATTTATCAAGGAAACTCCCAGCGCGGAACGACTGGCGAACGCCTGATTGATGGCCTGATAGACGCCCTTGAGTTCCGCCTGCACCTTTTCAAAGTGGACGACCATCATATCCCCCACCTTTTCGCCCACGGCGAACGCGCCTATGTTGTTCTCCACATACAGCGCGCCTCCGACCAGTCCGGGCAGACGGCTCCAGTTGCCGACCACGCGGAAAATGGCGTTGTTCTCCGCTTGAAGCGAAGGACTGTTCTCACAGTCCCTCCACTTGCACCATTCCTCCTGAAGCTGAAGGACATGCTCGATGCCGTCAGGATTGGACGCTCCTCCCAGAGGACGATAGTCCTCGCCGTAACGACGGCGATAACCGTTGACGTGCGTCTTCTTCTTGTGGAATTTCGGTCCGGGGAGTTCGGCAAGTTCGTCGCGGTTATATAAATATTCCCACTGTCCGCGGTCTTCAAACGCCGTCACTCTTCCGGCAAGCGATCCGGACACTATGTCCACGAGCCGCTCCGGCGCGCGGATCAGTTCCACGCCTCCGCGAATTTCAGGATGAGACGCCCAGTCCGCCGACGCCCAGTCTCCCACCGGCGCCCAGTACCGAAAAAAAGGTCTGGTCTGGCATATCCAGCAGAGATCGTCGCGGAAGGAAAAACCCAGTCCAAAATATTCCGCCCAGCCCCAGAGATTGGTAAAGGTCAGATCCGCGGTAGGCTGCGGCGTGAGATCAAAATACCGACGATAGTCATCGTAAAGGTCAAGCGTGACCGGAACGTATCCGGAAGGAAGGTTCATGCCTTCTCCTTGTGTTTGGATTGCGAAAGATGCGCGTTCAGAGAAAAACGGGCCCAGTCCTTGTGGAAAAAGACCCAGACCATAGCCGAGGTCTGTATCGCCATAGAGAGAAACATAGCCATGTACACGCCGCAGGCGTCGTGAAAGACCAGCCGGGAAAGCCCCCAGCCGAACGGCAGACGGATCAGCCAGATGCTGGCGGTGTTCACCACCAGCGGATACACCGTGGCTCCGGCTCCGTTCATGACGCCGTGCAGCACCATGCCCGACACGGTAAACGGCACGACCAGAACGTTATAAAAAAGATAGTTCACAATCTGCGTCCGCACCGCGGATTCGGAGGAAAAGAAATCCGCCAGATCGGGAATGAACGGCCACATGCAGGCCGCCACGGAACTCATGGAAACGCCGGAAATGACGAACAACACGAGGCCTATGCGCTTTGCGGAGGCCTTATCGCCCGCGCCGAGAGCGTTCCCCACCAGAATGGACGCCGTCACCATAAAGGCATTGGCCGGCATATAAAGCAATGATTCTATACGGTTGCCGGCAGTCAAACCGGCAAGGGCGTCCACGCCGTCCGGCAATGACGCCGTTATGCCGTACATGACAAGATAACCCAGATGCCAGAGCAGACTGTTGCCGCAGGCCGGAATGGCCACGCGAAAAAGATACGGCGCGCCAATCTTCAGCCAGCGCAGCGGCGGCAACGCGTGACGCACGATAAGCCCGCCCCGCTTCAAAAAAAACAGGGTAAGCGCGGCCGCCAGGGCGTTGGCGCCGAACGTCGACCACGCAACGCCCGCCATGCCGAACGCCGGAAAACCAAGCCAGCCAAGCCCGAAACACAGATCGCCGAACACGTTGAGCAGGCATGCGGCCACGGCCACGATGAGCGGAGCGATCACCTGCCTCGCGGCGCGAAACAGCGTTCCTCCCACCTGCATGACGTAAAAGCAGGGAAGCCCCACAAGCATCACGCCCACCATATATTCCGTCACGGGCATCAGCGAATCCGGCGTCTGCAGAAGCGCGAGCACCGATCCGCGAAACGCTCCGGTCAGAAGCGCCAACAGCACGGCTACGACCACGCAGCTGCTGATCACAAGCCCGACGTAATTTCGGGCGCGCATGACATGTCCCGCGCCCATGGACTGACTGACGGCCGCCATACCCCCCGCGCCGAGGGCCCAGCCGAACACCATGAGCAGCACCTGTATCTGGAACGACAGCCCCACCGCCGCCTGCACGTCGGAAGAAATCCGCCCGGCGGCCCATATATCGGTAAGATTCACCACGATGCTGCAAAGCAACATCATCATCTGCGGCCAGACAAGCCCCCAGATGGTGCCGAACGGCACGCCCCGAAGCCATTCGCCGGAACGAAAAGAAGAAACAGCGCGGAACAATGCGTACATGAACACAAAATAACGCAGCTATGCGCGTCGGCAAGAGGGTCTCCGCCTCGGAAGTCGCTACAAGGAACCTTCCGAAGCGTTCACAAAAAAAACGCGTTTCACGGCATCGCCGCCCAATAACCGGGCCGCGCCTCCGTATCCTCAGCGTTTTCCCCATTTCAGAAAAAAATACCGGGAACGCCACTCCCCGTCACGGGGAGAGCAGCCGTTCCCGGTCGCTCCGCGTCCGGCGTTTCGCCGGACTCCGGAACTCAGCGCTAATCCAGCACCAGAAGAGACGTCAAATCATCCAGCGTTTCTCTGCGGCGAATGAGCCTGGCCTTGCCGTCGGCGCCGATAAGCACTTCCGCGGGGCGCAGACGCTGATTGTAGGTGGAAGCCATAACCCAGCCGTAGGCGCCGGCGTCGAGCATGGCGATGACGTCGCCCTGCTTGATCAACGGAAGCTGCCGATCCTTGGCGAGAATGTCGCCGGACTCGCAGATATTGCCCACGATGGTCTGCTCCACGTTTTCGCCGTCAGGCTCGCCTTTTTCACGATAAATTTCCACATCGTGGAACGCGTCGTAAAGCATGGGGCGAGCAAGCACGGTGAAACCGATGTCCGTGCCTGCAAAAAGATGAGGGCCGTTGTTCTTGGTCGCGTGCACGGTGCCAAGCACCACGCCGCATTCCGCAACAACGTAACGGCCAGGTTCGATGAAGAAACGTCCCTGATAGCCGGTAGCAGTCGCCCATTCCGCAAGACGTCCATGGATAGCCTGAGAAAGAGCCTTCATATCCATGCGGCTCTGCCCTTCATACTTGTGATAGGGCATGCCGAAGCCTCCGCCGAAGTCTATGATCTCCACAGGATAGCCGAGCTTCAACAGACGTTCCGCCATGGCGAGAAGCATATTCATGGCGTCGAGATAGGGATCCGCCTCCATGAACAGAGAACCGATGTGCTGGTTCACGCCCACAAGACGAAGCTGATGCCGGGCAACAATGTCTCTCACCTGCGGCAGCATATCAGGATCAACGCCGAATTTGGTCTTCTTGCCTCCGGTCACGACCTTATCGCTGTGACCGGCGCCGATGCCGGGATTGAAACGAACCATCACCCGGCCGCCGGGGCAGACCTCTCCGAAAAGTTCCAGCTGCGCCAGAGAGTCCACGCTCACCACGCAGCCGTGATCGGCGGCGTTCTTGAGTTCTTCCGCGCTCACGTTGTTGCACACATAGGTGATCTCGTCAGGAGTAAATCCGGCAAGCGCGTTGATATGAAGTTCGCCGGGACTCATGGCGTCCACCACGCAACCTTCGGAACGAATGATTCGGAGAAGCGCGGGATTGGTGTTCGCCTTGGCGGAATAGTTTACGCGAAAACCGGGCAACGAGGAAAGCCCCGTCAGATCGCGGCAACGTTCGCGCAGCATGTTCTCGTTGTAAACATACAGAGGAGAACCGAAACGGGAGACCAGTTCACGGGGATCTTCCTGCCCATAAAAATTAACACTGTCCGTATAGGTGGATCGTACGTTTGCCATTGTCTTTTTCGTACCTGCTGTGAGGAGAATCTCGGGAATCCGGCCCGCGGCATGGAACGGCAAACCATGGCCATGGCCTGAAACGCAAAGAAACGACCGATTCGCCCAATGACGAACGGTCATCCGCCGCCGAAGGAGAAAACAACGTTTCTCCCCCGGCGTAAAATAAAAACAACCCTGCCGCAAAAGACAGGGCGCAAGCTTCTTACTTCTTATATTTGTCGAGAGCGGCGGCCAGGCGAGTCTTTCCGTCCAGCTTCTGCTTCTTGAGAGTCTTCACTTCCTGCTGTTCACTGGGAGTAAGGTAGCTTTTACCCTCATATTTGGCGAGCTGCTTTTCGTACAGCATGTGTTCTTCCCAGAGAGCCTTCAGTTCAGGATCAGTATCGCCGTACTGTTCCACAATCTTAAGATCACGTTCTTCCATGGCACAGACTCCATTGTGTTGGGGTGGCAGGGAAAAAGCCGGCAGACCGGCCTCCTCTAAATTCATACGCCGGTGAGCCGCAGTCCGAGCTGAAGCAAAGACTGCATGACCACGCCGTTCAAAAGTTGAAGGGCTAGAAGCGCCACGATGGGCGAAAGATCTATCCCGTTGACCATCACGAAAGGAAGCGTCTTCCGGATGCGGTAGAACACCGGTTCCGTGAGAGCCCTTAACGTGCGGACTATCGCATTATACGGATCTGGCTTTACCCACGAGAGAAAAGCCGCCACGATAACGACGAAAATATAAAGGTTGATGACCAGACTCAGAAGCCCGGCAACCGTCGTAACAAGATTCGCAAAGACAAACATGAAGCCTCCGTGAAAAGTCCTGTATTCAGAGTGTTGCCTGATTGGCTTCCAGATGCAAGCAAAAAAATGAATTTTTCAACCACAATTTCAACAGACGCAGCGAAGACGCCTCACGCCGTCCTTGAACATCACGTCCATCTTGTCGGGAGGAAGCAGCTCAACCACGGCTCCCATGCCGAAAACTGGGTGATCCACCAGCGTGTCCACGGCAAACGTGCCGTTCATGCTGTAGGCCACGGGCGTAGCCGCTCTTCCGGCCACCAGGCTGGTCCAACGCTGTTCATTTTCTTCAGCTCGACGGGCGTTCTGCTGCTGCTCGCGGGTGGGGTGCGGCGCGGCGGCGCGTTTTTCCGCCTTCACGGTAGAGTCCACGGCCTCCGCGCGGTTATGTCCGGCTTTCACGCGCACGGTTTTTTCCACTTTGGGTCGGGCGTGAGCTTCCGGCGCGACATACTTATGCACACTGCCGCAGGCGCGGCATTCCACCTTGACCGGCATGCCGTCGAGACATGCCATGACGACGTGGCCAGTGACATCCTTGCAGCGCGAGCAGCGCGCTTCAATGATCTGACCTGTAACAAAGGAACTCATGAAACGAAAAACTCCACATGGATTTGCGGCGCGGGTCGTCCCCGCGCTTGACACAATGCTATCGGCCTTTCCTGAGAAGGCCCACGACCGCGTTTACGGTCGAGAAATATTTTAGCGGGAACCGTTGACCGCGTTCGCCTTCATGGCGGCGATTTCCTCACGGATCACTCTGGCCGCGGCCGCAGCCGCGCTCTGCTCGATGTTGTCTTCCCAGTCCCGCGCGCGCTTTTCAAGGCTTTCCAGTCGGGCGGAAACATCGTTGTTTTCGGAAGAGTCCCCTTCCTGATCAACCGTGGAGGGCAAACGAGCGTCCAGCATGTGACTGACCATTTCCTCCATGCTCAAGCGCACGGAAGCGTCCTCCAGAAACATGGTTCCAACCTGCGCAAGCTGCTGACTCAGGCTTTCCACATTTTCGGCCAGCTCGTTGCAGGACCGTTCCAGAGCGGCTATTCTTTCTTCCAGAGCCCGCACTTCCGCGTCATGCCTTTCCCGAAGCGCGAAAACGGCCTCGTTCTCGTCACGCTGTTCCCGCGCGACATCGCCCTGATCCTCCGGATCTTCGCGCCGCATATCGCCGGGATTCTCCGCCGTCTCGAGTCCGCAGGCATCCGACGATGCCGGCGCGGCCTCCTCGGACTCCTCAACGATCGCGTCGGCTTCCTTCAGAAGGACTTCCTCTTGCTCGTCCGTAGAAATGGCGCCCACGGCTTCCTCGGATAAGACCTCCTCCGCTTCATCGGACGCGTCGACACGCTCGACGCCGGAAACCTTCTCCTCCGCCTGACTCGCGTTTTCCTCCGGCGAGGATTCCACGATATCCAAAAGCTCAATGACCTCTTCCGGCTGTTCAGGAGAAAATCTGCGTTCTTCCATGCTCCCCTCTTGGCGGTAACAGAAAATGTGGGTCAAAGATATACAACTAAAGGCAAGGGCTCCGCAAGGCCAAAAAAAGCCCCCTTTCGGGGGCACACGAGACCAGACAAGACTGGCCGCGGCTTGCCCCGCCCCTGCAAAGGCGGGGCAAAACCGAGGATAAAATTAGTTCTGCTTAGGGTGGCAGGCAGAGCCGGCGCAACTGGTCAGCGCCTGCTTCTTTTCGGGACGAGACTTCGCCACCTGCGTGTGGCAACCCAGGCAGGAGTCGGCAACATGGCCCTTTCCGTAAATTTCACGGTCATGCACGATCTTGAAATAGCTGCGTTCCGCCTGCTTATCCTCAGGATTATGGCATCCGGCGGTACCGCACTTGAACTTGGGAGTCGTTCCGGCGACCTTATGATGGCAGACGGCGCACTGCTTTTCCGTATCGACAGCCAGCGGGGGAAAATGGGCGGGCATGCTGGTATGACAGGCCGTGCAATCCTGAGTGGTATGGATAGAATGATCGAAATAAACGGGCTTCTCGGTCAGATCCATCTTGATGGGCCCGGCAGGGATATGTGCGAACTGCGCGGCGCCGGCCGGCAGAGCCAAAGCGGCGACTATCAGAGCGGCGGAGCCGAACGTCAGCAGCTTTTTCATAGGGTGACCTCCTCCTGGTCTTTACA
>CALUUX010000040.1 GCA_944324085.1 uncultured Mailhella sp.
TCCGTCGCCGGAGTTCTGGCCAAGAGTATCCGCAATATTCACGACGGTTCTTCTGTTAGCGCCCTGTTCTGATCAGGGCATGGAAGACGATATATCGCGCCGCGCCCCGTTCGACGGGAGACGGCCCATAAGGAGAAAAGCATCATGTCCGAACTGAAAACTCTTTCTGTGAAGAAGCGTACCGCTTTCGGCAAAGGCGCCAACCGCCGCCTGCGCACCGAAAATCTGGTGCCCGGCGTGTACTACACCGCCGACGGTCAGAATATCGCGGTTCAGATGGCTGAACTGCCCCTCACCAAGATCTACGAACAGGTCGGCCGCACCAACGTGTTCCAGATTGAAATCGAAGATGAGAACGGCGCCAAGACGCTGCATCCCGTGTTCGTGTGGGACGCCCAGTATTCCCCTGTGAAGAACACCTTCACCCATATCGACTTCTTCGGCGTCGATCTGGACAAGGAAATCAAGGTCAAGGTTCAGGTGGAATATGTCGGCACTCCCAAGGGCGTGAAGATGGGCGGCACCATGGAAACCTACCGCGACGAAGTGGTGCTTTCCGCCAAGCCCGCCGATATGCCCCGCAAGATCAATCTTGACGTTTCCGGTCTGGAAATCAACGATTCCATCCGCGTTTCCAACATGCCTCTTCCCGAAGGCGTGAAGGCCGTGTACAAGTCCGATTTCACCATGGTCGCCGTCTTCATGGAAGGCGCCGACGACACTCCTGCCGAATAATCGGCGCGGGCGAGCGTTTTGAACTTCCGGCCGGGACAGGTTTCTGCCCCGGCCTTTTCGTTTCGTGAGAGCGACATGAGCGTTTTTTCCACTACCTCGTCTGTGACCGTCCTGGGCGTGGATCCCGGTTCCAACGTCACCGGCTGGGGCATTGTCCGGGAAACGTCAGGCCGTCTGGAGCTGGTGGCCAACGGCGTGCTGCGGGTCAAGGGAAGCTCTTTTTCGGACAGGCTTTCCTGCGTCTATCACGGCCTTCATGCCGTTATTGAGGAGTACAGACCGGAGGAAGCGGGCGTGGAGCAGGTGTTTACCGCCAAAAACGTCATGTCAGCCATCAAGCTGGCGCAGGCTCGTGGCGCGGCCGTCGCCGCCTGCGCGGCCTTCCATCTCGCCGTGCAGGACTACGAACCGACGTTGGTCAAAAAAACATTGACGGGCTCGGGAAGAGCCGAGAAGGAGCAGGTCGCCTTTATGGTGGCTCGTCTTCTGGGGAGATCGCATATTGAGGGGCCGCTGGACACCACCGACGCGCTGGCCATTGCGGTATGCCATCTTACGCTGCGACGTTTCCGAAAGTTGGAGACGTTGGCCTGAGCGGGCCGCCGGAGGGTAAGCTGGAGTCCGGCGGTAAAAAATTCTGTCTTTTCCCGTCGCGCCCCATGCGCGAAGCAAGGGCGGAATCGGAAACGCGGGGGGAGAGCGCGACGCCGTTGTCTGAAGTTACGGCTGAAATCGGATGTATGGGCGGGGGGATCGGTTGTTATCTGACCGTTCTTGCGCCTTGTCGCGGCATGGGAGAGTCCGACTGTGTGTGGCGCGGGCTGGGCAGACTGTTCCGACTGGGCCGAAAAAGGGACGCCTTCGAAATGGCAAAAGATGATATAACCATTTGTTATACATGGAATTATTGAAAAGTCTTGTGAAGGTGCGGAGCGGAATTGATGATAATGCTGAAAAAAGTTTTTCTTTCCGTCGAGATGTTGGCTCTCCATGTTCAAAAATTTTTTGAAGCCACGCCCACGATGCCTTCCTCGAAAGAGAGGATGTTCAAAAAAAAATACGAATTGGAAGGGAAGGGAAGAAAGAACGCGAGTGGTGTGGTTTTATAACACATTTTTTTTATTGATAAAAAATAAAAAATATATAATTTGGCATGAAAATTGCATGTTATTGAGTACATTCCTTTGAAAAATTCCTCAACACCACTCGCCCGTCGGCTTCCCTCTCCGTCGGGCTTTTTTTTGCCTTTCGCGGGCTTGTCAACGTTGAAAAATGCGGGCACACTGCGCGCAAACCTTTGAGGAGGAGATTTTTATGAGTCTTTGTCCCTGTGGCTCCGGTCTTGAGCTGGATGCCTGCTGTGGCCAGTATATTGAAGGAAAGGCCAAGGCCCCTACCGCCGAAGCCCTTATGCGCGCTCGTTATACGGCGCATTGCCTTGGAAAGTATCAGTTCCTTACCGACACCACCCATCCTCAGTTCCGCGAAGACGCCTCGGCTGACGAAATCAAGGAATGGTCTTCGCTGATGACCTGGGAAGGCCTTGACATCATAGAAACCGTCGAGGGCGGAGAAAACGATTCCACCGGCGAGGTGAAGTTCAGCGCGCACTACAGCGTGAAGAACGTGCCCCAGGAGCTGCGCGAAGACGCCTTCTTCCGCAAGGAAGGCGACGAGTGGTTCTACGTGGAGGGCAATGTGTACGCCAAGCAGCCCGTCCGTCGCGAAACGCCCAAGATCGGACGCAACGATCCCTGCCCCTGCGGCAGCGGCAAGAAATATAAGAAGTGCTGCATGCCCCGCTAGGGCTCTTTTTTCGCGTTCGGAAGACGTAGGCGGAGCCTTCGCGTTCCTCTGCGGTGGCGAACGCGCGAAAAAGATTGGGCGAGAAGAGATATTCCTTGCCTGAAAGCAGGAAAAGGCTTGCGTCCTCGCCAAAAACCTTGTACAAGGCTTTCTCGACGCTTCCCGCGTTTAGCGCGATTGGCGAAAGCTGGAGAGGTTTTTCGGGCGGTCAAAAAGAATAGCCGCCGGGGCTTGTCATTTCCCCATATTTGTGGCAGGCTCCCTGAACAGAAGGAACGTCATTCTTTTTCCTTTTTGTATGTATGTGAGTCTGCGTTTCAACGCAGGCAAATTCCCCACAGTCCCAACATGTCCAAGGAGGACGCGCATGGCTGAAGTTTCTTTCCAGGGAAAGACCTTTGAAGTCGACGAAGACGGTTTCCTGCTTCGCTTCGAAGACTGGTGCCCTGAATGGCTGGAATATGTGAAGGAATCCGAAGGTATTCCGGAACTTACCGCCGATCATCATAAGGTTATCGACTTCCTGCAGGATTACTACAAGAAGAATGGTATCGCCCCCATGGTGCGTATCATGTCCAAGAACACCGGCTACAAGCTGAAGGAAATCTACGAGCTGTTCCCCTCCGGCCCCGGTAAGGGCGCCTGCAAGATGGCCGGTCTGCCCAAGCCCACCGGCTGCGTGTAAGCCATTTGGCGCGAGCTTTAGTCGTCTAGACGACTGTTAGGAAAGGCGAAAGAGTTTTCTCTTTCGCCTTTTTCTACTTGCCTGCGGAATGGGCCTTTGATAGAGATAAGGCATCCGAGTTTTGACATAACATTTTTAAGTGAATGGAGGATTCCATGAAAATGTTTCGTAATGCGCTGTTTGCTGCGGCTTTGGTGATGGGACTCGCCTCGGCTGCTCAGGCTGCCGATCTGGTTCGCAAGGTGGACAGCTTTGATCTGCTCGCCGATCAGTCCGGTTCCATGATGATGCAGGCCCCTGATCTTAAGATGAGCAAGGCCGCCGCCGCCAAGCAGGTTCTCGCCGCCGTGAATGAAGCCATTCCGAATCTCGGATACAAGGCTTCCATGCACACCATCGCCCCCGCCGGTCAGGTCGTTGCCTACGGCGACTGGGATCGTTCCGCCATGAATGACGGCATCGCCTCTCTGGAAACCGACGGCGTTATCTTCGGCCGCATGACCCCCATGGGTGACGGCTTCGCCGCTAACTCCGGCGATTACGCCGTGATGGCTCGTCCCACCGCTATCGTCCTCGCTTCCGACGGCGCCAACAATACCGGCATTGATCCCGTAGCCGAAGCCGCCGCTATCTATCAGGCTCAGCCCGGCGTGTGCTTCCATGTCATTTCTTTCGCCGACACCGCTGAAGGTCAGGCCGTGCTCGACAAGATCGCCGCGCTGAACACCTGCTCCGTGTCCGTGAAGGGCGCCGACCTTCTGGCCGATCAGAACGCTCTGAACCAGTTCGTCGCCGACGTGTTCTACACCACCGGCGCGGCTCCTCAGGAAGAAGCTCTCGTGCTCCATGGCGTGAACTTCGCCTTTGACTCCTACGCGCTTGACGCCAAGGCTCAGGGCATTCTGGACGAAGCCGCCGTGGTGCTCAAGGAAAAGAACGTTCATGTGACCCTGGAAGGCTGGACCGACTCCATCGGCACCGACGCCTACAACAAGAAGCTGTCTCAGAATCGCGCCAACGCGGTTAAGGCGTATCTTGTGGAACAGGGCGTGCCCGCTTCCAAGCTCACCGCCGTCGGCATGGGCAAGTCCTTCAAGTATGACAACGCCACCGAAGAAGGTCGTTACCTGAACCGTCGCGTGGAAATTCTCTTCAACTAATCGTTGAATCAACATGACGGAGGCCCGGCGTTTCGCCGGGCCTCTCTCAATAACGGAGTTTCATTGATGTTTCGTAAGTCTTGCCTGGGTGTGGTTTTCTGCGGACTGCTTCTTGCGATGCCGTGCGATGCTTTTGCTGTCAACGAATCCAAGATTCAGGCTGATCTGGACGCCTTCGCCCATCAATACGTTCGCAGCGCGAACAAAAGGATGACCGTGAACCGTGCTCGTCCTCAGGTCATCAAGCGCGGCGCCATGTATGTGGCAACGTTTACGGAAATCGATCAGCAGACGGTTACCGCTCAGATGCGCAAGAGCAACAGCAAGCACTTCGATTATGTCGCGACGCTTTGCTACAATGAACTTACCTTCGAAAGCCTGGGCAAGACCCGTAAGGAAGCCGCCAGCGGTCAGTTCCGTTGCGTCAAGGTACGCAAGCTTACCGAGCTGCCCCGCTATGTGAAGGGCAAGTGGGAAAACTGATTCCTTTTTCAGGAAAAAAAGCCCCCTCTTTTCAGGGGGCTTTTTGTTTTTTAAGGCCGGAAGATCTGCGAAGTGACGGAAACGTTGCGCAAGTCTCGACGCGGCGGGAGATGAAATCGTCGCTGTCCGTCCGTCGCCTACGGAAACGTCGCGGAAACGAAATGAGGTTGCGATGACCTCTCCCGCTCCGCGAGACTCCGGGAGATGGCGCCAGAAAGGGTCGTTCGGCGCGCGTCTTGGCGGAAAGGACGGCGAGCGACGGTCGCTGGAGGGGCTTTTAACGGAGCGTGTTCTTTTCGTGGTTTGCGCGGGCAATCCGCCGTCGTTCTTTGAACAGGAGGGGAAAGCAAGGCCCTGAGAGCCGCGGCTGGCGTAAGGAGAGGACTTCAGGCGTTTGTGAAAGTGCGACGTGAGTCATGTTCGAGCGGGCAGGGGACTCCCTGATGACGTCAGCGTAAACGGAGAGGCCGTCGTCTTCGCTTGCGAGAGAAGAGGCGGAGCAGGAGGAAGGGATGCTTGACGGATCCGCGAACGACGGCAGGGGAAGCGCGGGATAAAAAAAGAGGCGTCCGCAGGGGACGCCTCTTTCGTGGGAGAGACGCTCAGGCAGTTAGGCTTTCTTTTCCGGCAGGAAAGAAGCGAGGATGCCGAGAGCGAGGAAGCCGACCACCACGCTCAGGGAGACCATGGCGGGCAGATGAATCACGCCGGCGACGTCGAGCAGCATCTTGGCGCCGATGAAGGCGAGGATGGCGATGACGGATTTTTCCAGGTGGCGCAGATAACGCTTGGCGGCCGCCAGCAGGAAGAACATGGACCGCAGACCGAGAATGGCAAAGATGTTGCTGGTGTACACGATGAAGGGATCGGGCGTGATGGCCAGAACCGCGGGCACGGAGTCGAAGGCGAACATGATGTCCGAGATTTCGATGACTACCAGGCAGAGGAACAGAGGCGTGGCGCGCCAGACAATCTTGCCGACGGGTTTTTCCGCCAGCTTTATGGTGCTGCCTTCCACATGTTTTTTGGGAGCTTCCACGGCGTGGCCGTTTTCATCGGTGCGCACGAAGAAATCGTGACCGTGCAGATGCGCGTAGATGGGAATGAATTTCTGCGTCCAGCGCACGGCCCAGTGCTGGGAGTAGTCGATGTCTTCATCGGTTTCCTTGCCCAGAGACTGGAACATTTTCCAGGCCGTCCAGAGCACGAACACGCCGAAACCGGCCAGCGCGTAGGGGCCGAACATTTTGATGAGCGAGCTGCCCGCGGCAACGAACAGGAGACGCATGACCACCGCGCCCAGAATGCCGTAGAACAGCACGCGGTGCTGATAGGCGTCCTTGATGCCGAAGGAGGTGAAGATGGCCATCATCACGAAGAGGTTGTCCACGGAGAGGGATTCTTCCAGCAGATAGCCGGCGATGAAGAGCTGCATCTGCGAGGCCCCTTCGTTCCAGCCGATGTATCCGGCGAAGGCGAAGGCAAGGGAAATCCACACCGCGGACCAGATGGCGGCGTTGCGGGCGGTGACGGGTTTGTCGTCGTTATGGGACCGAAGATCGAGCCACATGCACGCGATGATCACTACGGAAAAGACGCCCACTTCTACAAGGGAGTGTCCGAACATGGTTATCCTCCAGAGTTTTCTGTTCTGCCGGAAGAAACTAAAAAGACCTTCCGGCAATAGAAATTATTGCCGCAAGGTCTCACTCATCAGACGGGCTGACGGCAATGCCAGAAGCGAACGCTCCATGCTGTTGACATTGCCCGGGACTCACGATCCCAGTTACTCCCCTTTGCGTGCTTTCTCAATAGGCGAACTTTTTTCTTCTGTCAAGGGGCGAGCGTTCCCTCTTGCCTGAGACGTCCGGCAAGGCTACACTCTGGCCCGTATTTTTTTGTTGTGTCGAGGGAACGATGTCTTTGCATAGTATTCGCGCGCGCAGAGCTGGTCATCAGCATCCGCTTATTCTTCGTCTGGCTTCCGGATTTCGTCGTTTTCAGCGTCGCTGGTATCATCCGGAGGAACCGCTGTTTCAGTCGCTTAAAAACGGACAGAATCCTTTGGCCCTGGTCATCGCCTGCTGCGATTCCAGGGTCGATCCCGTGCTGCTGACCGATTGCCGTCCCGGGGATTTGTTCGTCGTGCGCAATGTGGCCAATCTTGTTCCTCCGTACGCGCCGGACGGCGGAAGACACGGCGTGAGCGCGGCTCTGGAGTATGCGGTCAAGCATCTTGGCGTGCAGGACGTCATTATCATGGGGCACGCCTGTTGCGGCGGCATACACGCCCTCGTGTCGGGCGGAGATGGGGAGGAGGGCGACGAGTTCATCGGACCGTGGGTGGACGTGGCCCGTCGCGCTCTGAATAAGGTGAACGAAACCATGCCCGACGCGAACGCGGCGGATAAGGCGCGCGCCTGCGAGATGTGGAACGTTCGGCTCTCATTGGACAATCTTCTGACGTTTCCATGGGTGAACGAGGCCGTGTGCGAAGGGCGTCTTACGCTGCACGGCTGGTATTTCGATCTGCAAAGCGGCGAGTTGCTGGAGTACGACGCGGAGGATCGTGTTTTTCATCCGCTGGTGGGACGCCCCCATCTGGGAGACAGAGCCGCTCATCCGGGAACGCCGCGGCGGAGCTGACGTAACGTCGCGTATTCGCGGTCGATGCCTGGCGCGGATTGGCCGTCGATTTTTCCATTGTCGCCCCGGCCCGCCATTGACGCGATGTCGTTTTGTTTCTATGGATAGGGAAAAGGCTTTAGAACGCGTTACGACTCATGCGGTTCTCTTGATGTTCTGGACGGTTTCCGCTTTGGCGACCAGCCGCCCGGAGGCGGTTCGTCGTGTTTTGCCGCGTTGAAGCCGTTTTCCGATAAGGAGGCATGGAGGTTTTATGCCCACGAAAATTCTGCATAAGGAAAAGCTGATTCCCGGGCGTACCAGCAAGCTCGTGCTGGACGCTCCGCAGATCGCCGCCACGGCCCGTCCGGGCCATTTCGTCATCCTTCGCGTGGATGAAAAAGGCGAACGTTTCCCTCTGACCATAGCCGACACCGACAAGGAACACGGCACCATCACCATCGTGTATCTGGTGCTCGGCCGCTCTACGCAGATGCTTGAGGAGCTGGAGGAAGGGCAGTTCATTCACGACGTGTGCGGCCCCTTGGGACGCGCCACCAGGATTGAGCGTTTTGAAGCCCCGAAGAAGGTGATCTGCGTGGGTGGCGGCACGGGCGTGGCCGCCATGCATCACATCGCCAAGGGACATCACGAGGCGGGCAACTACGTTATCGCGTGCATCGGCGCGCGCAACAAGGATCTGCTGCTGTTTGAGAAGGAACTTTCCTTGTTCTGCGACGAAGTGCTCGTTTCCACGGATGACGGTTCCGAAGGCCAGAAGGGCATCGTGACCGATCTTGTGCGCGGCCGTCTCGACAGCGAGGGCGGCAATATCGCCGAAGTGGTGGCTGTGGGCCCCGTGCCCATGATGCAGGCCGTTGCCGAGCTTACCCGCGGCTACAACGTGCCCACCACGGTGAGTCTCAACTCTCTGATGGTGGACGGCCTCGGCATGTGCGGCGCGTGCCGCGTGACCGTGGGCGGAGAAATGAAGTTTACCTGCGTGGACGGCCCCGAGTTCGACGGGCATAAGGTGGACTTTGCGGAACTGCGCAGCCGTCTCGGCTCCTTCCGCACGCAGGAAGCCCAGGCTCGCGAACATCACCGCTGCAACTGTTTCGAAAAGAAGGAGGCCTAGCCATGAGTCAGGAAGTCACCCGCGGGGCCAAGATTCCCCGTCATGATATGCCCTGCCAGGCTCCCGAGGAACGCGTCAAGAATTTTGGCGAAGTGGCCCTCGGCTACACCGCGGAAATGGCCCACGAAGAAGCGACCCGCTGCCTGCAGTGCAAAAAGCCTCTGTGCCGCACGGGATGTCCCGTGGATATCGCCATTCCCGACTTCATTGCCGAGGTTGTGAAGGGAAATATCGACGAAGCCAGCCGCATCATTCATAAATCCAGCAGCCTGCCGGCCGTGTGCGGTCGCGTATGTCCGCAGGAAAAGCAGTGCGAAGGTCAATGCATTCTTGGCAAGAAGGGGCAGCCTGTGGCCATTGGCCGTCTGGAACGCTATGTGGCCGACCATGCGTCCGCGGAAAAGGCTCCCGAGATTAAAAAGGTCGGGCGTCGCGTGGCCTGCATAGGTTCCGGTCCCTCGTCCGTCACCTGCGCCGGTTATCTGGCGCGCCTTGGCGTGGACGTCACCATGTTTGAAGGTCTGCATGAGGCTGGCGGCGTGCTTATTTACGGCATTCCGGCGTTCCGTCTGCCCAAGAATGTGGTGGCTCATGAACTGGACGCCCTGCGCGCCATGGACGTGGACATTCGTCTGAACCATGTGGGCGGTCGCACCGTGACGGTGGACGGATTGCTCAAGGACGGATACGACGCGGTGTTCATCGGCGTGGGCGCGGGACTGCCGCATTTTCTGGGTGTGCCCGGCGAAAACTGCATCGGCGTGTTTTCCGCCAACGAATATCTTACCCGCGTGAACCTCGGACGCGCGAACTTCTTCCCCGACTATGACACCCCCGTGGCTCCCGGCAAGCGCGTCACCGTGTTCGGCGCGGGCAACGTGGCCATGGACGCCGCCCGCACCGCGCTGCGCCTCGGCGCGGAAAGCGTGCATATCGTGTATCGCCGCACTCGGGCGGAAATGCCGGCCCGCGGCGAAGAAATCGAACACGCGCTGGAAGAAGGCGTGAAGCTGCTGGAACTGGCCGCTCCCGTGCGCTTCATCACCGACGAGGAAAATCATCTCACCGGCGTGGAACTTCAGCGCATGGAACTCGGCGAACCCGACGCTTCCGGCAGACGCCGTCCTCGCCCTGTGGAAGGGCAGAACTTCGTGCTGGACACCGACCTCGCCATCGTGGCCCTTGGGACGCGTTCCAATCCGCTCATGCTGGACTGCACGCCCGGACTCAAGCTGACCGAACGCGGCTACATCGCCGTGGATGAAAACGGCGAAACCTCCATTCCCAACGTCTACGCCGGCGGCGATATCGTGACCGGCGCGGCCACCGTCATTCTGGCCATGGGAGCGGGCCGTCGCGCCGCTCAGAGCATAGCCCGTAAGATGGGTCTGGAATAATCTCCTTATGTCGCGCCAGTCGCGCGAAAGGCCGCTTTTCCTTGGGAAAGGCGGCCTTTTTCCGTGTCTGCGTTCCAAAAGCGGCCAGTCTTTCTTAACCGCGTCGGAACGTTGCGTTGGGGGAAAAGCTCGGCGTTCGACGTCTTAGATTTTTCGATTGGGCTCGACCGCCCATGCCGGATATCCGCAGACGCGCCGGGGGCGTGCCGCGACGAGGAAGAACTGGATTCCGCGATCCTTCCTTGACAGCACGGCCTTGTGTCCTTCATAGTGGCGAGGATTATATGATCGATTCCCGTGCCGGCGGCAGGCGTACGTTGAGACGCGTACCGGCAGGAACATGAGGCAGGCTGAACGTTCAGCCTTTTTTCTGTATCTTTTGCCCGCAAGGAGTTTCCATGCTTCGTCGTCTTCTGTGCGCTCTTCTGCTGCCCGCGCTGTTGTGTTCTTCCGCCGTCGCGGCGGAAAAGATCGTCGTTGCCACCAACCCCACATGGCCTCCGCTGGAATTTTTGGACAGCGACAAGAACATCATTGGTTATGACATCGACATGATTAACGCCATAGGCAAGGAAATCGGCATGGACGTGGAAGTCCGCATGGTGGCGTGGGACGGCATTTTCGCCGGCGTCGCCGCGGGCAACTACGACGTCATCGCTTCCGGCGTCACCATTACGCCGGAACGCCAGCGCGCCTTTGAATTTTCCAAGCCCTACTACGACGTGCAGCAGATCGTGGTGGTGAAGAAGGGCGATTCCGCCGCCAATTTTGAAGCTCTCAAAGGCAGAACCGTCGGCGGCCAGATCGGCACCACCGGCGTGTTCGTGGCGCAGAAGAGCGGCGTGGACATGACCCTGCGCGAATATGACGACGTGGGCTTGGCCATGCAGGATCTGCTCAACGGCCGCATCGACGCCGTTATCTGCGATTCTCCCGTGGCGCTGTATTACGCCAATCAGAAGGAAGGTTTTACGGATCATCTCGCCGTCGCGTTTCGCACGGAAGCCACGGAGTCTTTCGGGTTCGTGGTCAAGAAGGGACGTAAGGATCTGGCGGAGCGTCTGAACAAAGGCATCGACGCCGTGCGCGCCAAGGGCGTGGAAGCGGAACTCATCCGTAAGTGGATGGGCGAGTAAGGCGTCTCTTTTGAGACTCACCTTAAGTTCCAGGATATTGTGAACTATGCGTGATAATGAAGAAAACGGTCTTCCGGCCGGCGTTGCCCCGGAGGGAAAGATAGAAGTCCCGGCGGGGGGCCTCGTGCTGCCCGATTCCGAGAAGGGGGGATTGGTTAACGCCTGGTCCCTGTCTCTGGTGGGCGCGCTGGCCGTGCTGACCTTTCTGTGCACCGTATGGCCGGATCCATATCTGGAAATTCTCCGCTTCCTTCCGGAAGGACTGGTCGTCACGTTTGAGGTGACCATTCTTTCCATCGTCTGCGCCATTCCTCTCGGTCTCATTACGGGGCTGGGACGCCTTTCGCGCAATCGCGTCATCAATCTCATCGCTTCCACCTATGTGGAGGTGATCCGAGGCATTCCTCTGCTGGTGCAGATATTCTATATCTACTATGCGCTGGCGAAGTTTCTCCAGGTAAGCGGACTGACTTCCGCGGTCATCGCCATAAGTTTCTGCTACGGGGCGTACATGGGCGAGGTGTTCCGGGCCGGCATCATGGCCGTTCCCAAGGGGCAGACCGAAGCGTCGCGTTCTTTGGGATTCAACAAGGTGCAGACCATGGTGTTCGTGGTGCTGCCGCAGGCACTGCGCACCATCGTGCCGCCTGTGGGCAACGAGTGCATTGCCATGCTCAAGGACACGTCGCTGGTTTCCGTCATGGCCATGCCCGATCTTATGCAGTACGGCCGCAGTTTCGCCGCGAAGAGCTATCTCTACTTTGAAACGTACACCGTTATTGCGTTGATTTACCTCATCATTACGCTGCTGCTCTCCAAGGCTGTCAGCATTCTGGAATCCAGGCTGAACTACTATGACAAACGCAAATAATGCGGAGCCCATCATCCGCATCGAACATGTGTGGAAATTCTTCGGAGAGCTGCCAGCCCTGCAGGATGTCTCCCTGCATGTCTATCAGGGACAGCGCGTGGTCATCATAGGGCCGTCCGGATCCGGCAAGTCGACGTTGTTGCGTTCCATCAACCGACTTGAGGAGATAAACAGCGGCCTTATCGCCGTGGACGGCATCGACGTCAACGATCCGAAGAACGATATCAACAAGATACGTCAGAATCTGGGCATGGTTTTTCAGCAGTTCAATCTCTTTCCGCATAAAACCGTGCTCCAGAACCTCACCATGGCTCCGTGCCGACTTCGCGGCATGCCTAAAAAGCAGGCGGAAGAACTGGCGCTGGGTCTTTTGAACAAGGTGGGCATCAGCGACAAGGCGCAAGCCTATCCGGCCATGCTTTCCGGCGGACAGCAGCAGCGCGTGGCCATTGCCCGCGCCCTGGCCATGCAGCCGGAGCTCATGCTCTTTGACGAACCGACGTCGGCTCTGGATCCGGAAATGGTGGGCGAGGTGCTCGACGTCATGGTCAATCTTGCCCGCGACGGCATGACCATGATCTGCGTCACCCACGAAATGGGCTTTGCCCGCACCGTGGCTGACGTGGTGGTGTTCATGGACAAGGGGCAGATTCTGGAAGTGGGGTCGCCGGAGGACATCTTCGAGCGACCGCGGCATCCGAGGCTTCAGCAGTTCTTGAAACAAGTGCTTTAGATGTTACGCGCATGAGAACGGAAGGCTCTTTCCTCAGGGAAAGTGCCTTTTTTTGGTTAAAAGAAAGCCCCCAGCTAGGCTGGGGGTTCCTGAAAACTTATAGTTATGCGTAAGTTATAAACACTCCTTTTGATTTGCTAAGAAAGAGGTGCGGTCTGGCAACTGCGCCCATAAGCAAATCAAAAGGAGGTCACAATGGGTGACACAAAGAAGTTAGC
>CALUUX010000041.1 GCA_944324085.1 uncultured Mailhella sp.
CTCCATCTGGGGCCGTCACTCCTGGGGCGTGTGGTGGACATGGGATCCGCGGCTGACCACGGCCCTCATCCTGTGGTTCATTTACGCGGGCTGCATGGCCCTGCGTTCCATGCCCATACCGGAAAACCGCCGCGCCGCGCTCTGTTCCGTGGTGGCCGTCGCCGGTTTTCTCGACGTGCCGCTGGTCTTTCTCTCGGCCAGACTGTGGCGATCCATCCATCCTTCGGTGTTCGCTTCGCAGGGCGGCGGCCTGGAACCGGAAATGGCCGTGGCCGTCATCGCCTGCGTGGTGAGCTTCGGCGTCTTCTGGCTCGCCATGCTGCTTCTGCGCTACCGTCAGATGCGCCTCGCGCGCAGACTCGACGCCCTGATGTTTGAACGCATGATGGCCGACTCCGAAAACGAACAACACTGATACCGCGCCGGAAGGCGGGAGACATACCATGACTGCAATTTCCTGGCTTGTAGCGGCCAACGCCGCGCTCTGGATAGGACTCGGGCTTTACGCGGCCTTCCTTGCCGCCTCGCAGAAGAGGCTTGAACGTCGTCTTTCCCAGTGGGAGGCCGACCATGACTGATTCCTCCCGTCGCGTCGTTCTCGTGGCTCTCGCTCTCGGCATAGGCGCCATGTTCGCGCTTTCCGTCGCCTGGCGCATGGGCGATCATCCGCTCGTCCGACAGAAGCCCGTCGCTCAGACCGCTCCCGCGAACGACGCTTCCCGCGCCATGACGCAGCAGGGCGCCGATTCTCCGCAGGGGCAGGCCATCATGTCTCTCATGCAGGCCATGAAGAACAATCCCAACGACGTGAACACGCTTCTGCAACTGGCCAGCCTTTTTGCCGAACAGGGCAACGTGGACGGCGCGAAAGACATGGCTCAGCGCGCCCTGGTGGCCGCGCCGTCGGATCACAGACCGCCCTATCTCATGGGCGTTCTTCTCTCCCGTGAAGGCGCGTGGGCCGACGC
Organism: uncultured Mailhella sp.; assembly: GCA_944324085.1. GTDB lineage: Bacteria > Desulfobacterota > Desulfovibrionia > Desulfovibrionales > Desulfovibrionaceae > Mailhella. The sequence goes on from CALUUX010000041.1 coordinate 969, forward strand.
CGCCGCGCAGCTGGAACGTTCCATCGCCCTGAAAGACGACGCCGCCACCCGCTACAGTCTCGCCGTGCTCTACCGCTACCACCTGGGACAGGAAGACAAAGCCCGGGCCAACTATGAGGCGGCGGCCAAAATCTGCGACGATCCGTCGCTGGCCTCCATGATCAAGGCGGAGCTGGACAAATGAACGACGACGCGTTCCTCCGACCGGAAAACGACACCATCGCCGCCATAGCCACGGCTCCCGGAGCCGGGGGCGTGGGCATCATACGCCTGTCCGGCCCCGAAGCGCACAACATTCTGCGGTCCATGTTCCGACCTTCCGACCCGAATTTCCGCGACTTCACGCCGCGCACGCTGCATCACGGCCGCATGCTCGACGCGCAGGACAGAGAGGCCGACGACGCGCTGGCGGTCTTTTTCAGGGGACCTCATTCCTTCACCGGCGAAGACTGCGCCGAAATTCAAGGGCACGGGGGCCCGGCCGTGCTGGCCGCGCTGCTCGATTCCGCGCTCTCCCGCGGGGCCCGCATGGCCGAACGCGGAGAATTCACGCGCCGGGCCTTTTTGAACGGACGCATGGATCTCTCCCAGGCTGAAGCCGTGGCCGAACTCATCGCCGCGCCTTCGCGCGAAGGCGTGTATCTGGCCTCAGCGAAACTGGACGGCCTTCTGGGGCGACGCGTGGAGGAACTGCGCGGAAAACTGGAATATCTGCGGCAGAGAATCTGCCTGGCCATCGACTTTCCCGACGAGGAAGGAGAATGTCTGCCGCCGCAGGAATTTACCGCCATCACAGAGGAAGTGGCTTCCGGCATACGCGCGTTGCTGGCCGGATACGAACGGGCTCGCTGCTGGCGCGAAGGCGCGCTGGTGGTGCTCGCCGGACAGGTCAACGCGGGCAAATCGAGCCTGATGAACGCCTTTCTCGGACGCCAGCGGGCCATTGTCACGGAAAAACCGGGCACGACGCGCGACTACCTGGAAGAACAGACCGCTCTCGCGGGACTGCCCGTGCGTCTGGTGGACACCGCCGGTCTGCGCGAACGCAGCGAGGACAGCATAGAACTGGAAGGCATGCGCCGCGGCAAAGAGCTCGCCCGCAGCGCGCGCTGCGTTCTGGTGGTGCTGGACGGAGCCAGGGCCGAAAACGCGTCCGGGAACCCTCTCGACGTCTTCGAAGCGGAAGGCGCGCTGGTGGAGGAACTCGGCGCGGAACGTTGCCTCGCGGTTTGGAACAAAGCCGATCTTTTTCCCCTGCCGGAAAACGCGAAAGACTTTCGCGGCGCGCGTCTGCTGGCCGTTTCCGCGCGCGAAGGTCTCGGCGTCGACGAGCTAGCCTCGGCCGTGCGCGAGCTCTGCCTCAAGGACGAAACCCCGCAGGAAGGAGACATCGCGCCCAACCTGCGACAGGCGAATCAGCTCCGCAGGGCCCTGGACGCGCTGGACGATCTGAAAAAAGCCATCGCCCTTTCCGTGCCGCCCGACCTGTGCAGCATCCATCTGGAAACGGCCTGCGCCCATCTGGCCGACATTACGGGACTCAACAGCACGGAAGACACGCTGAACGCCATTTTCTCCTCGTTCTGCATAGGGAAATAGGCGGGGATTCCGCGCTGTCCCCCGCGTTTTTTCCGCGCGTTTTTGCGGCATGCTGCGCCGCCGTAAAAGCCCGGCTTTCTCCGCCGGGCTTTTTCACGCCTCGCCCCGCAACGGCTTGCCCGCGTAGCCGTTCCATGCTAGTCTTGATAAGAAGGTTATCATTTATGTCCGTCCATACCGCGCCAGCCTCTTCCCGCACTCCGCAACGACAGGCTCTTTCTCCCGTCGTTCTTCAGCCGTCTCTGAGCAAGGAGGAAATCAACCTTCTGCCTCTCCGCGCATGGGAAGGGAACATCGCCCTCGTGCAGGATGAGGAATCCCTCTCCGCCGCGCTGGAAGACATGCGCAGAGAAAATGTGCTCGGCTTCGATACGGAAACAAAACCCACCTTCACCAAAGGCAAGACCAGCCAACCCGCGCTCATCCAGCTCGCCACGGCGAATACCGTGTATCTCATCCAGCTGACCCGTCTTCCCTTCCGCGCCGACATTGCCGAACTGCTCGCCTCTCCCCACGCGCTGAAAGTGGGCGTGGCCATCAACGACGATATGAAGGCTCTGGCGCGCATCCTCCCCTTCAAGGCCGACGGCGTGGTGGATCTGGCCGCCATGGCCCGCGCCAGAGGCATTCAGGCGCAGGGGCTGCGAACCCTGGCCGCCAATCTTCTGGGCTTCCGCATCAGCAAAACCGCGCAGTGCTCCAACTGGGAAAATCACGAACTCTCCCCGCAACAAATAAAATACGCCGCCACGGACGCCTGGGTGGGACGCGAACTCTATTTTCACATGCTCCGCCAGAGCGGCAGTCAGACGCGCCCTCGCGGCGATAAAACGCCGGCCTGACGCTCCCGGATTCCTTTTTTCTCCAGAAGGCTCCCGCGCGACGCCGCGGCGTCCCAACGACAGCCCCCCCGCAGCGGCGACGCAAAAATCCGCGCGTCCGACCGTGCGCGTCTCATCCGTCTTGACTTCCTCGGATTTCGCCCGAAAATATCTGCGTTGTCTTCGCCGCCGCGCCGTCACATCAGCCAAGGATTCCCATGAACGCTCCCGCCAGAAAAACGATACGTCTGCTGCCGCCAGAACTCTCCAACCAGATCGCCGCCGGCGAAGTGGTGGAACGCCCGGCCAGCGTCGTCAAGGAACTTGTGGAAAACAGTCTCGACGCCGGCGCAACCAGCGTTCTGGTGGAACTGGAAAACGGCGGGCAGACGTTGATCCGCGTCACCGACGACGGCCGCGGCGTCAGCGGCGATCAGCTCGAACTTGCCGTGACGCGTCACGCCACCAGCAAAATCGCCGACGTCGGCGACCTCATGAACATCCGCTCTTACGGCTTCCGCGGCGAGGCTCTTCCCAGCATCGCCTCCGTGTCGCGCTTCCGCATGACCTCCGCGCCTCAGGAAGACGACGGCTCCGTCGGCGAAGCCTCCTGCATCGACGTGTCGTACGGCGCGATAAAATCCGTTTCTCCGGCCGCGCTGAACAAGGGCACCATGGTGGAAGTGGCCGAACTTTTTTCCAACATTCCCGCTCGCCTCAAATTTCTGAAAAGTCCGGCCACGGAGCAGAAAAAAACGCAGGAACTGTTCACAAGGCTCGCGCTGGCCCGGACGGACGTCAGCTTCACGCTCAAGGCCGGCTCCAGAGAACTCGTCCGCTTCGAGGCGGGCCAGACCCTCGCCCGCCGCATGGGCATCCTGTGGCCGCCCGCCATTGTGGACGCCCTTCGTCCCTTCGACGTCACCGTCGCGGGCATGCGCCTGCGCGGCCTCACCTCCGATCCCCGATCCTCCCAGCCGCGGGCCGACCGCATGCTTTTCTACGTCAACGGCCGCGCCGTGAACGATCGTCTGCTCATGCGCGCCGTACGGCAGGCGTATCAGGGGAGGCTCACCAGCCGCGACTATCCCCAGACCGCGCTCTTCCTCGACATGTCTCCCCAGGAAGTGGACGTCAACGTGCATCCCGCCAAGAACGAAGTCCGCTTCCGCGATGAACAGGCCGTATTTTCCGCGGTGCTCCGGGCCGTGAGCGGCGCGCTGGCGGGCGTACCCCTGGCCTCGGAACGTTTCGCGGAACGAACGGAGGAACGCCCCGCATCCCCCTCCTCTCGGGAAAACGCGGAACGCCCCGCCCGTCCCCTGGGCTTCTGGGGAGAAGCCGACGCGGTGCGCGTTATGCCTAAGCCGAAAAACGAACCGCGTTTTTCTCCCGAGGAACGGCAAGAGGACGGACTCTCCCCTTCCTGCCTGAAAGAACGCGGCGCGCCGGAACGGGATTTCTTTACCGGTCGCCCGACGGTCGCCCCCGCTCCCCACGCGCCGAGACCGCTCGTCAACGAAAGCCGGCCCGCCTCCGTGCCGCCCCTCGCTCTGGAAACCGCGCCGTCGCCGCGCGCGCCGAAAGACGACACGCCCGCCGCCCAACGCGACGAGCTTCCCCGCGACGCCGCCCCCGCCGCGTCGAAAGCCGCAACCCCTCTTTCCCTGCCCTTGCCCGAAACGAAAAACGACGCGCCAGAGGATTCCCCGCTGCGGGGGATCCGTTATCTCGGTCAGGTCGCCAAAACCTACCTCGTGCTTTCACAGAACGACGACACGCTGCTCCTGCTCGATCAGCACGCCATGCACGAGCGCATTTTCTATGAAAAATTCCGGGCCGAAGGATCGCGGGGAGTGGCGCAGCCGCTCCTCGTGCCCCTGGAACTGGACCTGCATCCCGCGGAAACGGAACGTCTGCTGGAACTCAAGGACACCCTCCTCCGTCTCGGCTTTGAAACCTCATGCCGGGGCAGTCGCTGTCTGGCGCAGACCATGCCCCCGGAAATGGATCGGACCGAAGCGGCCGCCTTTCTGCGGGAAGCTCTCTCCGGACGGGTAGACGATCTGGAAAGCGTCTGGATACGCCATGCCTGCGCCACGGCCATACGGGCCGGCCAGCGACTCACGCCTGGCGACGCGCTGCATCTGGTGCGCCAGTGGCTTCGCACTGAATCTCCAGACTTCTGCCCTCACGGCAGACCCTGCGCCGTCACTCTGGAAAAGGCCGACCTCGAAAAGCTGTTCAAACGTCGTCAGCCCTGACGCGCCGTTTCGTGGGACCTCCGTCTCTCTCCTTGAAACCGCTCCGTCGGCGTTGTCGCTTCCATAAAAACGGACTCGTCCGTCTTTCTTCGGAAAGGACGCCGCATCTAAACCATGCGCCCTTGTTATTTTCCTTCACAATGTCCAGATAAAAATATCGTAACATATTAATAAATAATGATATTTTTTATTTTTCGTCTAAATCTCCATACTGTCGGAATGAAAAATTTCTTCTTGTGACGAAGCCTTTTCGCGGACATTAAAACAACGTTTTTCTCGGAACGTTCCCCTGAACGCGAAAAAAATGGAAAAAAGCCGTTCCCTCAGAGAAAATTTATAGCTATTTAGTTGCAATTTCAGAAGAAATATTAAAAATTTCTTTTGATAAAATGAGAAAAAAATACCAAATACGCATTGACTTGCTTTTGCCATTGAGGCATAGCTGATAGACAGGAGAGACACTCTGGGCAATCGGTTTGCCGGAGCAGGGTGTGGGTTTTAGATTTCTTTTGTGTGAGGTTTTTCTCATGGCCAAGTCTATTTATGTCGGGAATCTTCCCTGGTCCGCC
>CALUUX010000042.1 GCA_944324085.1 uncultured Mailhella sp.
GTTTGCCAGACAGACGCGAGTGGAAAAGCGTGATCGTGTACGGCGTGGCCATAGCCTTCATGAACGGATGTTTTTATCAGGCCATCGCGCGCGTTCCTCTGGGGATAGCGGTGGCTGTGGAGTTTTCCGGACCGCTCATGGTCGCGGTCTGTTCGTCGCGACGCTGGACGGATTTTGCGGGCATAGCTCTCGCGGTGACCGGACTGCTGCTGATTCTGCCGTGGAGCGGCGTGGAGGCTGACCTGGATATGACGGGCTTGGCCTTTGCGCTGGCCGCCGCCGTGGGCTGGGCGGGTTATATAGTGTTCGGACGTCGCGCGGGAGGAGGCGGGGTGACCGTTGCCGCGTGGGGCATGCTGGCCGGCACCGTCGTCGCCGTGCCGTGGGCGGCCATGGTGCAGGGCGTTGACATGTTCCGTCTCGAAGTCTTGATGCCGGTCATGCCGTTGGCGTTTCTGGTGGGCTTTCTGGCTTCGGCTCTGCCGTACGGACTGGAAATCGTCGCGCTGCGTCTTGTGCCGCCTCAGGCCTACGGCGTGCTTATGAGTCTGGAACCGGCCGCTGCCGCGCTGTTCGGTTTTCTGCTGCTTGGAGAGGTGCTTTCTTTGCGTCAGTGGTGCGCGTTGATGCTCATTATTGCGGCTTCGCTTCTGGTGACGCGAAACGCGAAGAAGGCGTAGCGTCCCGCCGAAGGGCGTTTCGGGAAAAAGGCGGATCGCGCCGGGCGTTTGTCCTGTCGCGAAAAACGATCGGGAACGCTTTTTTTTCCTGCCGTTACGACGAAGGCCGACCCCGGACGGGATCGGCCTTTTCTTATGCGCTCTTCACGCGAAGCGGAGCGGACGTTCGCTCGGCGATCGGCTATGACTTAGCGCAGTTTGTTGGCTTTGAGGTATTCAACCAGAAGATCCGGGAAGTCGGAGAACATGCCGTCCACCTTGAGCTGCTTGAAGGAGACGTCGAGCACTTCATTGAAGTCCTTGAATCCCTTGGGCAGAGAATCCTTGCGCAAGGTCCAGGAATGCAGCTTCATGCCGTTCTGACGAGCCAGATCGCCGAGGTTGGAAAGCGTGTATCCCTTGCCGTCGGCGTTGGGAACGGCGAGCAGATTGAAGTTGGGGGCGTAGATGGTGGCGTATTTGGAGACTTCCTTGATGCCTTCAGGCGTGGTCAGCCACTTGTGGCGGGCCTTGTCGTCTTTGGCCCCCTGGCCGCCGGCGGTCACCAGCATGCACAGCTGTCCCTTCCAGCCGAGTTCGCGGGCGCGGAGAACGGCTTCATAGTCAAATATCTGAAGAATGGCTTTGCTGTCCGGGCTGTTGTAGCCGAACTTGGTCATGGTGTCGATGGTGGCTTTGAGAATGTCCAGCCCCTGATTCATGAAGAAATCAGGCTCCTTCACTTCCACGTACACGCCCACGTTGTGTCCCGTGGACTTGTTCAGGCCCTGCACCTGATAGAATTCTTCCTCCAGCGAGGGGATCTGATACGCGATGGGGGAATCGGGGAAACGTCCGGCGAACACGGCTTTACCGGTCTTGGGATCGAAACGCTCGGTCACGCGCAGGGAACGCAGTTCGTCAAAGGTGAAATCGGAAGAATAGTAGCGGCCATCCTTGCGATGGCGATCGGGGAATTTTTTGGCCACGTCGGTGGTGGTATCCACGAGAATGTCGTGCATCACCAGGAGCTTGCCGTCTTTGCTCATGACCACGTCCTGTTCCACGTAATCCACGCCCATGGCGTAGGCCATGGCTTTGGCCGGCAGGGTGTGCTCGGGCAAATAGCCGCTCGCGCCACGATGCGCGGCCACTTCAGGTTTGTAGTCTGCGGCGTTGGCCGACACGGGCAGCAGAAGGGCCAAGGCGAGTGCCGGGGCAAGAAGCGTTTTACGCATGGATACTCTCCTGTTGTAGGGGTGAACCGGACAAGACATGATTTGAAGCGTGCTCCGGGTTGAGAGGCCTATAGCATAGTGCCGCGCTTTCAGTCCAGACGTGGAACGTTCTTTTTTTGTTACGTCTGCGTGACAGAATATCTTTATACAATGTTGATGAATAGTTAGAGAAAAAAAGAATTGTTTCGCAGAAAAAAACGTGGCGAATGGCTTTTTTTGTTAAGAAATGCATAACAAAATAAATAAGATAGTATTAAAAACATGAATATTGCGTCGCTCGGCGGCGTGATCAGAATGTTTTTCTTGGCGCGACTTTTTGCGCGTTGTGCGGGGAACCCGCGATTTGCCGGAAGGCGGTCAGAGAGCTGGACGTCGAACGGCGTTGTCCGCAGGAGCGTTTTTTCACCGACGTTTAAAGCGCGAGGGGAAAGCCATGAGCTTTCCCCTCGCTGGTCGGGTAAGTCATTTGTGGTTATCCGGCTATGCGTTTTTCCACGCCACGGACAGGATGCCGTCAAGAATGGTCCACGGATTGGGAGGGCATCCTGGCACATAGACATCGACCGATCCCTCGGGCAGTACGGATTCCACGCCGTTGCAGCCTTCACGGCTGCCGCGGAAGGTTCCGCCGGAAATGGCGCAGACGCCCACGGCAATGACGATCTTCGGTTCGGGCACGGCGTCCCAGGTGTCGAGCAGAGCCTTGCGCATGTTTTCCGTCACAGGGCCGGTGACGAGAATGCCGTCGGCGTGACGCGGAGAAGCCGCGTATTCGATGCCGAAGCGTCCCAGATCGTAGATGAGCGTGCCGAGCACGTTGACGTCCGCCTCACAGGCCATGCAGCCTCCCGCGCTTACTTCGCGCAGTTTGAGCGAGCGGCCGAACAGGGAAAGATCGCGCTTTTGTTGTCCTCTGGCCTGTCGAATGCCGGGACGTTCCATGTCTTCCGGCGCGGGGCCTCGCACGATGAGGGCGTCGCGCGTGTAGGCGGCCAGGCGATGCTCATGCGTAAAGGTTATTTTATGTTCCTGACACGCCTGCTCGCAAGCGCGGCAGAACAGACAGCGGCCCATGTCGAGTTCCGGTCCTTCGGCGGTGACGCGCAGGGCTCCCGTGGGACAGACGGTCAGGCATGCGCGATGGTTGCAGCTGCGGCAGGACGTGGGTGTCAGCGAGGGCAGACCGGCGAAGCGAGGGCTTATGGTCGGGGAGACAAAGGGATAATTCAGCGTGCGATAGCCCTGATGCAGGCGTTCCCTGATGATGTTCAGCATTGGCGGCTTCCTTACAGGTCGTGCCCGCAGTAGGACAGGTTGAAGCTCTTGTTGCATAGCGGAAAGTCGGAAATCTGTTCGTTGCGCAAGGCCATGGCCAGCCCCGACCAGTTGTGGAAGGAAGGATCCACGACTTTGTAGGCCAGCCATTGACCGTTGTTTCCGGTAATGCCCACATGGCAGATTTCGCCGCGCCATCCTTCCACCTGCGCCACGGCCAGACGGTCCGGCGGCATGGAGGCGGGCATGGCCACGCGGCAGGGTTCCTCGCCGCTGGAGAATCCGAGCTGAAGGAGATCGTTTTCCGCCGAGGCCGCGGAATCGTTCAATTCGTCGCTGCGCAGAAGGGTACGGGCGAGCACGTCGCCGGTGGTGCGCATGCGCTTGTGCAGCGAGCCGTTGTCAAGGTCGCAGAGAGGCCAGTCCATGCGAGCGTCCATGGATACGCCGCAGGAGCGAGCGGCCATGCCTACGAGACCGAGCGAGCGGGCATCTTCAAACGCGACCTTGCCGGTGCCGGTGAGGCGGGCCAGAACGCTGGATGTTTCGAGCATGACGTCTACGGAGCCGCGGGCGTCGCGGAAGGCGGCGCGCAGACGTTTGACCAGAGCCTGGCTGAGCGCGGCGTCCACATCCCACTTGACGCCGCCGGGGCAAAGCAGATTGCGCCCGAAACGACTGCCGCACAGTTCGGCAGTGAGATTGAGGAAGTCGCCTGTGATGCGTCCGTTCCAGGCGGAAGTGGGCAGAAAGCCGGTATCGCCGCCTATGGCGCCAAGGTCTCGGGTATGGTTGGCCAGTCGTTCCAGTTCCAGCGCGAGTCGACGCAGAATATGAGCCCTGTCCGTGATTCTGATTCCGGCGAGACGTTCGAGCACGGTACAGTATGCCGTGGCGTGTCCAATGGCCGTGTCGCCCGCGATGTTTTCCACAAGAGGCAGCGCGCGCGTCGCCGGGGCGTCAAGTATAAGGCGTTCCACGTCGCGATGCTGGAAGCCGAGCTGTATTTCCAGATGCATGACGTTTTCGCCGTAACATTGAAAACGAAAATGTCCGGGTTCTATCACGCCCGCGTGCACGGGACCTACGGCGACTTCATGAACCTCCGCGCCGTCCACGCGATAGTAGTCGGCCTGCGCCGGGCCGGGACGTGAAGACCGCGGTCCCTGAGCGGGAGGGCGGAAACGAACGGGTTTCAGCCACGGGTGCCCCTGGGGTTTGACGCCCCAGAGCTCAAAGAGTTCGCGTTCAAACAAATGCGCTTGTGGGCACTGCGGCGTGAGGGACGGATATTCGCGTCCCGGTTTGGCGCGCATGGCGTCGAGCAGCCTGGCCGAGGCGTCGGCCAGAACGCATACCGTTTCCACGCCGTCGGAGGCTGGCACGCCGAAAAAGGCCAGCATGCGCCATCCCTTGCGGCAGCGTTCCACGACAGCGGAACGCAGGTCGTTCATGGACATAAGGGGAACGTCGGCCCAGGCGACGGATTCTCTGTAATTGAACATCAGGCCCCCAGAAGCGCGGCGGCGCGGTTGAGCGTTTCCGTCAGCCATGTCGGCACGCACAGGCCGAGACCCAGCACCATGAGACAAAGCGCGGCGGGCGGAAGAACGCTGAACAAGGATTCATGATAGTCCATGGGCACGTCGTGCGGGGGCGTGCCCTGCGCCATGCGGAGCACGGGAATGGACATGCCCACGAAAATGACGGCGAGGGCGGCAAGATAGATAAACGCCACGCTTAGTCCGGCGTTGGCGAAGATGCCTTTCAGGATAGTGAACTCGCTGACGAACAGACCAAAGGGCGGCGAACCTACGATGGCGAGAAAACCGGCTGTCCACAACGCGCCGGACAGGGGCATGTCCTGTCGAAGGCCGCGCACGTCGTAGCTGGAAAGCGAATGATAACGGGTAAGAATGTTGCCCGCCACGAGAAAGAGCATGCACTTGGTGAGCGAATGACATACGGCGTGCAGCATGCCGCCGAACAGCGCGCCGCCGCCTACGCCGAAGGCCAGCGCGAGAATGCCCATGTGCTCCACGCTGGAATAGGCGAGCAGACGTTTGTAATGCCCCTGTCCGACAATGAAAACCGCCGCCGTGATCATGGAAAGCAGTCCGAAGAACACGAGAAGTTTGCCGCTGAAATCTCCGAGGCCGGCGGCGCGCAGGATCTGATGTCCGCGCAGGATGCCGAGAAGAGCGCAGTTGAGCAGCGCGCCGGAGAGCATGCCTGACACCATGGACGGTGCCTGACTGTGCGCGTCCGGCAGCCATGTGTGCAGGGGCGCGAGGCCCATCTTCGTGCCGTAGCCCACGAGAAGAAAGATGAAGGCGGCCTTGAGCCAGAGCACGCGATCGGTGCCTTCAATGCCGCGGGCCTTTTCCATGAAGGCGGAAAGTTGATCCATGCCTTCAGGGGAGGAAGCGGCGGGGTTATGGAAGGCCACGCTCATGAGAATGTTGCCCAGCAGCGCGAGAGCGATGCCTACGGAACAGATCATGAGATATTTCCAGGTGGCTTCCATGGAACTCTGATGGCGGTGAAAATAGATGAGCGGCGCGCTGGCGAGAGTGGTGAGTTCTATGCCCACCCACAGCGCGCCGAGATTGGCGGTTGTGGTGACGAGGGTCATGGCCGTCACGAAAAAGCACAGGCAGGAAAGAAAACGCGTTTCTGGCGCGTTGGTGAAGAGCTGTCCTTTCTGGATGTCGCGTTTTACGTGTTTTTTGTCTTCTTCGCGCAGGTAACCCACGGCGTAGAAGGAAGCCGCGGTGAACAGCGTGGCTGCCAGCAGAAGAAAGACCATGCCGAGCATGTCGGGTTGCAGCAGACCGAACAAAGCCGAGGGGCGGGCTCCCGCGAGCATGTCGCGCAGGGTGAGCGCGGAAAGGAGAAGATGCGTCAACGCGGTAAGCGCCAGCAGACCGCGGCGCGGCCAGGAGCCGGGAACGAACATGAGTAGTCCGGCCAGAAGCGGGACAAGGAGGATCAGGGCGAGCGTCATGTCAGTCCCTCAGGTTGCGGAAGCGCGCCACGTCGATGGAGTCGAACGCGCTGTTGATGTGATTGATGGCGATAGCCATAACGAAGATGGCGGCGAACACGTCGAGCAGAATGCTGAGTTCAAACCATACCGAACCTTCGGTCATGAGAGGTATGCCGAGAATGAAGATGCCGTTTTCCACCACAAGATAGCCCGTGACCTGCGCCAGAGCTTTGGCGCATCCCACAACGAGGATGAGGCCGCAGAAAAGGGTGGTGAGCGCCACGGGGAAGAGCAACGGCGGAAAAAGGTCGACCACGGCCGGAATTCTGCCTTCCAGCCACAGAGAAAAGGCGAGTCCCGCCAGACCTGCGACCATGGGATACATGCGGCCGAGGCGGGGGCGTACCATGGGCTCGATGCCGAGTTTGTGGCATACATGCCGGAGAAAGACGGGGAAGCCCACGCCCTTGAGCGCGAAGACGGCTGCGGCGAGGAAGACGTGTTCCGCGTCGAGCGCGCCGTTGACGGGCAGAAGCAGGAGCGCGGCAAGCAGCGCGCCCTGTACGGCGGACAGGCGTATGAGCATGAGAATGCGTCCCGACCACAGCATGATGAGATCGGTGATGAGCAGAAGAAGAATGACGAACTGGAAAAGCGAGGACATAACTTACCGCACCAGAGTCAGAATGAGAACGAAAGCGGCCACGGATCCGGCCAGTCCCACGAGAGCGGGCACGACGTGCATGCGCAGTCGGGCCATGACGGATTCGATGACGCCGACGGCGCACGCGGCGAGAAACATGCCGAGCAGAGAACACAGCGTGTGCGCCCATACGGGCATGACCGGAATGACGAGCCCCGTGAGCAACGAGGCGAAGAGCCAGAGTTTGACCGCGGAACCGTACAGCACAAAGGCGAGATTGGGGCCGGAGTGGTCAAGAACCATGACTTCATGAATCATGGTGAGTTCCAGATGGGTATTGGGATCGTCTACGGGAATGCGGCAGTTTTCCACGAGCAGAAGCACGCCCATGACGAAGATGAGCATGATGAGCTCCGGCCTTCCGCTCAACCATGCCTGAGGAGAAAATCCATTGAACAAGGTGGAGAGAGAAAGTTCTTTTTCGACGCCGAGGCTTTCAGCCGTGGTGATGAGCGCAAGCAGCGCGAGAAAGAGCACCGGTTCGGCAAGCGCGCCGAAAAGAGCTTCTCGGCTTGCGCCCATGCCTTCAAAGGGCGATCCGGTGTCCAGAGCGGCCAGAATGGTGGCGAAACGTCCCATGCCCAGAAGATAGGCGCACAGGATGAAGTCCCCCTGAAAAGCGAACGGGGAAGCAACGCCGCCAAGAGGAAGCAGCGAAAGCGCGACCACGGCCGACGTCATGGCGATGGCCGGTCCTGCGGAAAACACCCATGTGGTGCCTTTTCCCACGACTTCTCCTTTGCGAAGCAGCTTGGCGATGTCGTAATAGAGCTGAAGCAGCGGTTTGCCATGCCGCCCGGAAAATTTGGCCTTCACGCGGTTGACGATGCCGAGACTCAGAGGAGCGAGCACGAGAGCGAGCGCGAATTCGGCGAGATAACGCCACAGATTCATTACGCTATCCCCCAGATGAGAAGAGCCACCAGCGTGATCAGGATATAGAGAATATACATGTTCACCAGGCCGTTCTGCAGAATTTTAAGCGCGTTGCAGGCTCGTTCCATGAGTTGGAAGAGCGGGGCGTAGAATTTGCCGCGCACCACGTCCGGCGCGTCCACGTCCAGAGAAGCGGGGTCAGGGAAAAGACCGTCGGTTTTTGTCACTTTCACGGTGGTTCCCATGACGTGGCCGAAGATGCGGGAGGCGGGTTCCACAAAGGAGGCCGGCGTATACTGTATGCGCGGCGTGCCGTATTGATAGCCGCATCCCCATACGGGGCCGCGTTTCACGCCGCTTCGCGCGAGCAGAGCCCGACGCGCCAGAACGGCGATGAGCACGAGAAGCAGGGCCGCTCCTCCGAAGAGAGAAATATGCGTGAGAAGACGCTCCGTGGAAGCTATCACATGACCGGCCGGCGCCATGAGCCCGGCGTGCATGACGGGAATGAATTCCAGCGTGGGTTGCACCATTTTGAAAGCCCAGGGCGCGAACAGACCGCCGCACACACAGGCCGCCGCCGGAACGAGCAGGGGCAGAAGCAGCCGGTTTTCGAGCGCGTGAATATCGACGGCGGCGGATGTGCGGGGCTGTCCGAGGAAAGTCATGCCGTAGGCTTTGGCGTACACGGCGGCGGAAACGCCGCTGGTCAGCATGAGACCGGTCAGGCAGGCAAGCATGGCTATTTTTTGTTCCATGCCCGGCAGTTCAAGAGAGCGGATCATGGAAAGGGAAAGCACGAATTCTCCGGCAAAACCGTTGAACGGAGGCAGGCAGGCGATGGATGCCGCGCCCAGAGCGAACAGCGCGCCCAGCAGAGGCATGCGCCGTTGAAGGCCGCCGAGAGCGGTCATGTTGACGGTTCCTGTGGCGTGGAGCACTTCCCCCGCGCAGAGGAAGAGAAGTCCCTTGAAGGCGGAGTGATTGAGCATGTGGAAAAGACAGCCGGAAAAGCCCAGGGCTGCGGTCCACGCGCTGCCGGTATGGATGCCCACCAGTCCGATGCCCGCTCCCATGACCATGAGTCCCATGTTCTCCACGCTGGAGTAGGCGAGCAGGCGTTTCAGATTGCTCTGCGCGAGAGCCTTCAGGATGCCCATAAGCGCGGTGAGCATGCCGACGGCCATAAGGAGCCAGCCCCACCATCCGGGCAGAAGCTGCGCCGGGCCGAAGAAGTCGAAGGATCGAATGAGACCGTAGAGACCGGCGTTGAGCATGGCGCCGGACAAAAGCGCGGAAACATGGCTCGGCGCGGCGGGATGAGCTTCGGGCAGCCAGACATGGAGCGGAGCCAGACCGGCCTTGGCGCCGAATCCGAGAAGCGCGAGCAGGAAGAGCGCGGTGACGTGGGACGGAGACTTCATGGCCATGGCGGAAAAGAGCGTGGAACCGCTCTGCTGCCAGAGCAGGGCAAAGAAGGCGATGAGCAGCACCGCGCCGAGGTGGGCGGCCACCAGGTAGACCCACGAGGCGTCCTGCACGAGGCGGTCGCGGTCGTTGAAGTCGATGAGGAAGAACGGGGAAAGGGACATGATTTCCCACGACAGCATGAAGAGCAGCGCGTCGCGGGCTGTCATCACGCAGGTCATGCCCAGCAGCAGAAGCAGATAGAACAGCCAGTGCGCGCCGAGATTGTGCTCGGACGGATCGCAGTGACGCAGCGAAATGCAGCCGGATAGCGCGCAGGTGAAGCCCAGCGCGAAGACGGGCAGCAGAAAAAGACGCGATAACGGGTCGAGGCCCAGAGCGAAGGAGCCAAAGGGGAGCCCCCAGGGCAGAATAAAACTTTCCGCGCTGCTCCAGCCGCCGGAAAAAAGTCCGTACGCGCCGAGCAGGCAGGCGGCGGCCGCGCTGGCCGGACCGATGAAATTAGCCGTTCTGTTTGTGGCTACGCTTACCGGCCGCAGGGCGACGACGCCCGTAAGCAGCGCGCCGACGGCCATAAGCAGAAGGGCGAGAAGAAAGGTTTCCATACATTCCCCGTGCGTAAACATGATGTGCCCGCATGAAAAGGCGCAAAGGCGCCCAAAAGTTAGACCCGTTGTCTTGAAAACGCAAGACGAAAAGAGGGGAAGAGCGCGGAAAAGTCCGGTTTGCAAGGGGTTGAGGAAAGCATTTGTCTTTTAAGCGCGGTCTGGGATGGAAACGGCGTTGTTGAGAGATAAAAAAGGCCGACGCGGGAACGTCGACCCCGAAGGATGTTTGCCCGGCATCGCCGGTGAGAGAAGAATGTGTGGTGACGCGTCGGTCGGGATTTTGAGCGTCTTGCTTGGCGGATGCGGGTACGGAACCAGGGGGAACGCAAGAAGTATGGCGGGCGGGAATCAACGCGTGAGGTTCCGCAGCGGAGTTTCCCGAGCGTTAGTTATGAAAGCGGGGGGTGCCGGAGGAATAGTCGGTATAGCCGGTAAGATACCATACCTGATCCACGGAGCGTCCGGCCTTGCGCAGTATGTCGAAGGCGTGGGCGGCGCGCCTTCCAGAACGGCAGATAATAAGAATGGGTTTGTTTTCTGGAATTTCCTGCGTGCGGGAAATCAGTTCGTCGACCGGGATATGGAGCGCGCCCTTGGCGTGGCCGTCATGGAATTCCGCGTCCGTTCTTACGTCAAGGATGACAAGATCTTCATTGAGATCGTTGTAAAGTTCCGTGGCCTGCGCCGGCGTGAGGCTGCCCGGTTCGGGAAGATCGGAGGCCCGACAGGGGGAAACGAGAAGCGTGAGGACAAGAAGCGCGGACGCGCCGAAATGAGCAAGTTTCATGGTTTCTCCTAAGGATTGTTGTGGTAGCATCGTGAGGCGTCGGCGTTTTTGGGGGAACGCAGACGGTTGCGATGGCCGAGATTTTTCTATGCCGGATATCTGGTGAAGGCGCAAGATTTCCCCAAGGATGAATGAAGCGAGGGCGTTCCAAAAACCTTGAAAGCCGCGGCATTTTAAGTTGTGTAACATTTTCTTGCCATCAAGGAAGACGCTTTGGGGCGTCGTGACGCCGCGGCGCGGAGGGAACGATCATGGGAAGCCGGATCGTCGATCAGATCGCAGGGAATAGTCGGAGCGTAAGCGCGCCGCGGTTTATGTATGGCGGAGTGAGGGGGAACGTAGGGCTGAAACGAGGGTGTTCTGTCGGGAGAGGGCGTGCGCCTCAATGAGGAGAAAAGGGACAAAAAACCTCCGGCTTTCAAGGCCGGAGGCTTGTCTCAATGATTTTGCTTACGCAGATACGCGGGGCTGTCGTCCTCTTCAATGGTGAAGTCTTCCGTCGGCTCCTGATATTGCTTGGCCCTTTCCTGATAGCGCAGGTAGGTTGGAATATCGGTGTCGTCCTGCGGATATTCGCTGTAGAGCTTGGGACGAGACAGAATTTCGTGAGGATCGCGCACATGCCGCTGACGGGCGGCGTAGCCCTGCACCACCGGGGGAACGCCCGTGTCGCGGCCGTCGGTCATGGTTACCACGGTGCCTTTGGCCTTGGCGGGTTTTTCCGGTTCGGGTTCGATGCCGGTTGCGATGACGGTGATGCGGATTTCTTCGCTGCAGCTTTCATCCAGCGACATGGCCACCACGATTTCCGGATCTTCGCCGTTGGCGCCGCGGGCTGCCTCTTCAATGTAGGAGGCGGCGGTGCTGAATTCATCCATGCCGAGATCTTCGTTGGCGGTAATGTTCACCAGCATGGCCTTACAGCCCGTGATGGAAAGGTCTTCCAGCAGGGGGCTGGTGATGGCCCGCTTGGCGGCGTCGAGGGCGCGATTATCGCCGGACGCGCGGCCTTCGCCCATGAGAGCCATGCCCTGACGGCTCATGACGGTGCGCACGTCGGCGAAGTCGGCGTTGATGAGGCCGGGCTTGGTAATGAGGTCGGTCACGCCGCGCACGGCGTCATAGAGCACGTCGTCGGCCTTTTTGAGCATTTCCGTGACCTTGGCGTTCTTGGGGGCGATGGCGAGCAGGCGATCGTTGGGAATGATGACTAGGCTGTCCACATGCTGACGCAGCTCGTCGATACCCTTGAGAGCCGCTTTCATGCGTTTTTCGCCTTCAAAGCGGAAGGGCTTTGTGACGACGCCCACGGTGAGCACGCCTTTTTCCTTGGCGACCTTGGCGATGACGGGAGCCGCGCCTGTGCCTGTGCCGCCGCCCATGCCGGCGGTCACGAAGACCATGTCCGCGCCGTCTATGGCTCTGCGGATATCTTCCACGCTTTCTTCGGCGGCGGCCTGTCCCACTTCGGGTTTGGCGCCGGCGCCGAGACCTCTCGTGAGCTCTTTGCCGAGCTGGATGTGCTCTTCGGCGAGAGAGCGGGAAAGAGCCTGCATATCGGTATTGGCACAGATGAAAGACACGCCTTCCAGGCGGGAGTTGATCATGTTCTGCACGGCGTTTCCACCGCCGCCGCCCACGCCTATGACCTTGATCTTTGCGGCCTGTTCTGTATCGGGAACCATATCATCCATAGTAGCATGTCTCCGGGTGTTCGACAGATTAACGAATATCTCCGAACCAGCGCTTCATGCGTTCCCACACCCCGTGGAACAGGCTGGATTCGGCGGCGGAAGAGGGCGCGCTCGCGAAACGGACGGGAGCTTCCTCGTTTTCTTTTTCCGCCCCATAAAAAAGCAGGCCCACGGCCGTGGCGAACTTGGGGTTGTTGATGACGTCCTTCAGGCCGCCCACGTTGCGGGGGTATCCCAGCCTTGTGGGAAGCTGGAAGATTTCTTCCGCCAGTTCCGCACAACCGGGAATGAGTGCCGCGCCGCCAGTAAGAACGACGCCCGCGCCGAGCTGCCTTTTCAGTCCGGAATGTTCCAGCTCCTGATACACAAGCGCAAGGATTTCCTCCATGCGGGGTTCGCAGATTTCAGCGAGGACGCGGCGTTCCACCGTGCGGGAAGGCCGTCCCCCCACGCCCGACACTTCGATGGTTTCATCGGGACGAACCATTTCGGTGAGGGCGCAGCCGTATTTGATTTTTATCTTGTCGGCCGCGGAAATGGAAGTACGCAGGCCGAAGGCGATGTCGCTGGTGAGATTGTTGCCGCCGAGCGCCACGGCGCCCGTGTGCCGGATGGCGTTGTTGGTGAAAATGGCGATGTCGCTGGTGCCGCCGCCGATATCCACAATGGCCACGCCGATTTCCCGTTCTTCCTCCGTGAGGATGGATTTGGACGAGGCGAGCGATTCGAGAACGATGTCGGAAACGTCAAGATCGCTTCTGTTGCAGGATCGGATGATATTTTGAGCGGACGTGACGGCTCCGGTGACGATATGAACGTTGGCTTCCAGACGCACGCCCGACATGCCTATGGGGTTGGCAATGCCGCGCTGTTCGTCCACGATATAGCCCTGAGGCAGAATGTGGATGACTTCGCGATCCATGGGGATGGCCACAGCCTTGGCGGCGTCCAGCACTCTGTCCACGTCGTGCTGCGTCACTTCGCCGCCGCCCTTGATGGCGATGACGCCGTGACTGTTCACGCCCTTGATGTGGCTGCCCGCGATGCCGGCGTATACGGACTTGATTTCGCACCCGGCCATAAGTTCTGCTTCTTCCACGGCCTTGCGGATGGACTGAACGGTCTGATCGATGTTGACCACCACGCCCTTGCGCAGGCCATGAGAGGGACTCGTGCCTATCCCGATGATATCTATTCCGTTTTCGGATGGTTCGCCGACAACGGCGCAGATTTTTGTCGTGCCTATGTCAAGGCCGACGATGAGTTCGGATTTTGGCATTGATAAGCTCCCCATAACCTGAGCATACCTGTGAAAGGAGATGCCTTGTTAAATATAGACTTGAAAAAAGCAGCACAAAAATGACGAATTGTCCAGCATTTTTTTGCCGGATAATCAGTCTGCCGCAAGGCGTCGCGGGAGCTGAGGCTCGCGCGTATTTTTATGATCGGAAGCGGTGTTTATTCCTGTTTTGTGGCCTTGGTCATCCACACTTGGCCGTCAGCCGCGCGAATGCTCGTGACCATGACGGTTTCCTTTCTTTTTTCAATGTCCGTAACAACCGAAGCGATGCGCCGGAGATTGTCCTTCCAGTTTTCGACGCCGATGCTCAGGCGGAGTCTGCGCGTTTCCCAGTAGAGTTCGAAGCCTCCGCCCGCGCTCAATCGTATCCATGAAATCTGGGAGATGTCAAAGGGAAAGCCCGCATGCCGGAATTCTTCCACGAACGCCGCCACCATGGGCAGAGCCTCGTCGCCGCCGGGGCCGATTTCCAGCACGGGCAGGGAACGGAAGTTGCTGGTGGAGACCGGAGCGATGATTTCTCCGGCCGCGTTGATATAATAGAGCGTATTGTCCTTTCTGGCGCAGAACAGCGGCACGCGCTCCTTGACGGTGACGACGAACGCGCCAGGCAGCTGGCGACGTATGGACACGCTTTCAATCCAGGGATTGGACACGAGTTTCTGTTCCGCGTCATGCACGTTCACAAGAAGGCTGTTTTCGCCTTTGCGCAGGCCGCAGGCCTGAAGGATGTCTTCCGTTTTGATCTGCGAGTTGCCGGTGACGCGAATGTCGGTTATGGCGAAGTAATCGCTTGTGGTACAGAAATTATAGGCCTTGATAAGCCCGACGCCGGCGCCGAAAAAGAACAGCCCCACAAGAGAAAGCGCGAGAACCCAGCGGATCAGCAGCAGGACCCCTCTCGAACTGACGCGTACCGAGGGCAGACGAAGGTGTAACCCGCGTTTCGACTTCTTCTGTTCGACGTTTTTTCTACGGTTTCCGCCAGTCTTTCTGGCGCGCGACGGCGCGTCAGCCACGCTTTTCTTTCTCTGCGCGTACGAGTTGCGGCGGGAGCGATGGCCGTTCAACAGGGACATGACGACCACTCCTTGACTTCCATAACGAGTTCGACGCCGAATTTGTCACGGACGGCGCGTCGCGCCTCGTCGATAAGAGCCAGCGCGTCGGCGGAAGATCCGGGGACGCCGCATTTCATGTCGTGAACGAGAAAGTTGGCGTGCATGGGGGAAAAATACATGGCGCCGCGTCTTTTGCCTTTCATGCCCGCGGCGTCCAGGAGACGTCCGGCGGACTGGCCCGGAGGATTCTGAAACACGCATCCCGCCGTGCGTTCATGCACGGGCTGTCCGCTTTTTTTGCGCAGGAAGTTTGCTTTCATGGCCGCGAGCACGCTGCCGGGTTCCGCTTTGCGCAGGGAAAGCACGGCTGACACGCTCATGTACCACGCGCAGGGCTCCGCAAGGGAAAAATGCCGATATTCGGCGCGCCACCCCTCGGAAGTAAGCGTGCGCAGACCTTTTTCCGGAGTAAACACGTCCAGGGAACGCAGCAGGGGAGCCGTGCTGCATCCGTAGGCTCCTGCGTTCATGGCCACGGCTCCGCCGAGGCGGCCGGGCACGCCCACCAGACCTTCCAACCCGGCGAGATCGCGTTTGCCGCACCAGCTCAGCAGATGGGGCACACGCATGCCGGAGCCTACGCGGATGAGCGCGCGTCTGCCGTCGGGGGCGTCTTCTTCGCCCAGAATCTCCGGTTCGGCGGGCCGGTTGTCCGGCGTCTTGGCGCCGAACAGGGGCCGGAGGACGACGAACGGCAGATCGCCGTCATGGATGAGCAGATTGCTCCCGCCGCCGAGCACGCGCGCGTCCCCTCCGAAGCCGGCGAGAACGTCGGGCAGGCGGAGGCAGTCATCCGGGCGTTCAAGGCGTATTTCCGCAAGCGCTCGACCTCCGAGGCCGAGCGTCGTCAGCGGAGCGAGAGCGGGTCTGTCGATGATGTTCACGCCATGTTCTCCAGCACTCTGGGGCCGACCGTGGTGACGCTGCCCGCGCCCTGCGTGATCAGCACGTCGCCGGGGCGCAGTTCGGTCTTGAGCTCTTCCACCACTTCGTCAAAGTTGGGCTTGTAGCACACGTCGATTTTGGAAAACTGCCGTATGCCGAGCGCGAGGTTCACGCCGTTGACGCCGGGGATGGGCGTTTCGCTCGCAGGATAGATTTCGGTGAGATAGAGTTTGTCCACGTCGCCGAAGGTCTGGCAGAACTCGCCGAACAGGGCCTGCGTGCGGCTGAACCTGTGCGGCTGAAACACCATGACGAGCCGTCTGCCGGGAAACACCTGTCTGGCCGTGCGAATGGTGGCCTGAATTTCCGTGGGATGATGACCGTAGTCGTCGATGACGGTAACGCCGTTCTTTTCGCCCTTGAGCTCGAAACGTCGTCCGACGCCGGAGAAGGAGGCTAGGCCTTCGGCGCATTTTTCCGGCGCTATGCCGGCCTGAAGGGCTACGCCTATGGCGGCGAGGGCGTTCAGAATATTGTGACGGCCGGGCTGGGAGAGCTCGACGTTGGCGAGAAGTTTCGTTTCCCGTCCGTTGCGGTCGCGCAGCCAGACATTGAAGCGGTTTGTCGCGCCGCATTCGATGATTTCTCCGCGAATGCGGCAGTCTCTGCCGAAACCGTAGGTCACGAAAGGCCGCTTGATGCGGGGAATGAGGCGGCGAACGCCGGGATCGTCGGCGCAGATGACGTTCATGCCGTAGAAGGGCACCTTGTTCATGAAGGCGACGAAGGCGTCGTCGATGGCGTCCTGCGTGCCGTAGTGGTCGATATGGTCGTAGTCCACGTTGGTGACCACGTTGATGATGGGAAAGAGGCAGAGGAAAGAGCCGTCGGATTCGTCGGATTCGGCGATGAGATATTCGCCCTGACCAAGGTGGCCGTTGGCGCGATAGGCGTTGAGAAGACCGCCGATGATGACGGTGGGATCCAAACCGGCGGCGTCGAAAATGGCGGCGGTGAGAGAGGTCGTCGTGGTCTTGCCGTGCGTGCCGGCCACGGCGATGCCGGTGCGCAGGCGCATGAGCTCGGCCAGCATTTCCGCGCGGGGAATGACGGGTATGCCGCGTTCGCGGGCGGCCTGCACTTCAGGATTGTAGTCGGACACGGCGGAGGATCGAACCACCACCTGCGCGTCTCCGAGATTCTCCGCGGCGTGTCCCAGATGGACGACGGCGCCGAGACTGCGCAGCCTCTGCACGGTAGCGCTGTTGGAAAGATCGGAACCGTGGACGGTGTAGCCAAGGTTAAGAAGCACCTCGGCGATGCCGCTCATGCCGGAACCGCCTATGCCTATCATGTGTATGGCGCGAATTTTGTTATTCATGGGAATTCCGAAGATTATTTGGAGTTGTCGCCCGCAAGGGCCAGAAGTTCCGCGGCGACGGCGTCCGCCGCGTCGGGACGGGCCAGCGAAAGCGCGCCTTTGCGCATGTCGGCGAGGCGCGTTTTGTCCGTAAGAAGTTCAAGGAGCATGGGCGCGAGTTTTCCTTCTTGCGCCATGCGTTGAGCGTCCTTTTGCGGAAGAAGAACTCCGCCGCCGGCGTCCTGCATGGCGCGGGCGTTGCTGGTCTGATGGTCGTGCGCGGCGTAGGGAAAGGGGATAAAGACGGCGGGCGTGCCCGTGGCGGCCAGTTCCGCCATGGTGGTGGCTCCCGCTCGACACAGCGCGAGATCGCATTCGGCGTAGGCTCTGGCCATGTCGTGGAGGAAGGGGTGAACCATGCGGTCCGCGTCTTCGGGCGGGACGCCGGCTTCGAGATAGCGGCGGCGCACGTCGTCGTATTCATTCGCTCCGGTCTGATGAAGAATTTCCACGCCTGCGGCGCGCAGCGCGGGCAACATGGAAACGACCATGGCATTGATGGCTCTTGCGCCCTGAGACCCCCCCATGACGAGAAGACGGGGCTTGTCGCCGCGTTCCAGGTCAACGGCGCCGAGAGCGGCGATATCGGCGCGTATGGGATTGCCGGTGAGTACGCAGCGATCCGCCGGGAAGCTCGCGCCGACGGCGGGCTGATTCCATGACAGGCAGACGCGACGAACCAGTTTTCCCAGAATGCGGTTGGCCGCTCCAGCGATGGCGTTCTGTTCATGCAGAGCGCAGGGGCGGCGCATGAGATACGCCGCGAACACGGAGGCAAAGGCAGCATAGCCGCCGAATCCCATGACGGCGTCAGGAGAAAAGCGACGCACGATGCCCATGGCCCGCAGAACGCTCCCCCCCATGGCCGCCATGGCGGGAAGGGCTTTGGGGCCGCGTCCGATAAAACCGCGAACGGGCAGCCCTTCGAAGGTCACGCCAGCGCGTTGAACAAGATCTCTTTCCGGGCCGTATTCTCCGCCGACGAAAAGAACGTCGACGTCAGGTCTGCGTTTTTTGAGAGCCTCAATGACGGCAAGCGCGGGGAAGATATGACCGCCCGTGCCGCCGGTCGTGATGATGATGCGAAGGGCCATGATTACTCCCGCGCGGTTCGAGAATAGTTGAGCAGCAACCCCGCGCATATCATGTTTGCGAGCAGGCTGCTGCCGCCGTAGCTGATGAAGGGCATGGCGATGCCCTTGGGCGGAACGTCGCCGAGAATGACAGCCATGTTGAGCAGAAAACTCAGCGCAATGACCAGCGTAAGCCCGTAGGCGCTGAGTCTGTCGCGCAGATTTCTCTGACCGAGCACCACACGATAGCAGCGATAGAAGAAGAGCGCAAACAGCACCATCACCACGGTAATGCCCACAAAGCCCGTTTCTTCGCCGACGATGGACATGATGAAGTCGTTGTGTGCTTCGGGCAGGTACACGGTTTTTTGAATGCTGCCGCCGAGCCCTACGCCGAATACGCCGCCGCTGCCGAGAGCGAGCAGGCTCTGCACGATCTGATACCCTGAACCTCGCGCGTTGGCGAAAGGTTCGAGATAGGCGGTCCATCGGGCCCAGCGGTACGGTTCCACGATGATGAGCGCCACCACGAGCGCGGCCGCGACGATGAGCACCATGACGAGATACCATCCTCGCGTGCCTCCGCCGAGACACATGAAAAACAGTATGGCCAGCATGATGATAGTGCCGCCGAGATCGGGCTGAAGCACCAGCAGCATGCACATGAGCATGGTGATGAGCGTGGGCGGCAGAAGGCCGCGACTGAATTCCCGGATCATGCTTTGTTTGCTGCTCATGAAGTACGCCAGGTACATGACAAGCGCGATGCGGGCGAATTCCATGGGTTGCACCATCATGAAGTGCAGATCGAGCCACCTCTGGGAACCGTTGATTTTCGGACCTATAAGCAGGCACAGGATCAGCAGCACCATGACCACGGCGACGCCCCAGTAGTGCAGTTTATTGATGAAGGAGCGCGGAATCCAGCAGAGGAGGGCCACCAGAACGCCGCCGAGCAGCATGGTCTGGAGCTGTCGGTGGAAGAAGTGGTAGGATTCATTGTAGGTGCGCTGACTGATGGGGCCGCTCGCGCTGAGCACGGCCACAAGGCCCACGCACAGCAGCAGAAGCAGCAGCGCCAGGAGCCACCAGTCCACGGGGCCTGGCGGAAGCGTCTGTTCGGACGCGGGCTGTTTCTTCTTGCGCAGATTCATGCCTTTTCTTCCTGCATGGTTTTGACCAGATCGCGGAAGTGATTGCCGCGTTCGATGTAGTTTTTATACTGATCGTAGCTGGAAGTCGCGGGGGCGAGAAGCACGGCGTCGCCGGGTTGCGCGATGGCGCGGGCGCGCGCGAGAGCTTCGTCCATGGTTTCATCCCAGGTGACGGGAGCCACGTCTTTCCATGCGGGTTCGAAATGTTCGCGCGAGGCTCCGTAAAGAGTCACGGCGCGGACGTGTTCTTTGATCAGCGGACGCACGCCGTCCACGTCGCCGCCTTTGAACTTGCCCCCAGCCAGCAGCACCACAGGGCGATCGAAGGCGCGCAGGGCCACGTTGAGGGCCTCGATGGTGGTGCATTTGGAGTCGTTCACATACTGCACGCCGTCCACGTCCGCCACATGTTCCAGTCTGTGCGCGATGGGCTTGAAGTCGCGCATGGCGCGCGCGGCCTCTTCACGCGTGACGTCGAACAGCGACGCGGCCAGAAACGCGGCTTCGGCGTTGCTCTGGTTGTGCGCGCCGATGAGGCGGGTGTCCGGGAAGGGGCGAGCTCCGGGCGTGAGATAGGTCACGCGGGCCTTCATGACGTAGGCCTGAGGCAGGGCGGAGAGCGAAGGGGAAAGAATGGCTACGTCTCCTTCCGTCTGACGCGCGAAAAGTTGCATTTTCGCGTCCGTGTATTCCTTCATATCCTTATGAAAATCAAGGTGATTTTCGGAAATATTGAGCAGAATGCCCACGCGTGGGTGCAGCGTGCTGCACGTCTGAAGCTGAAAACTGGACAGTTCCAGAACGATGACGTCGGCTTTCGGTTCGCCGTGCCTCCTGCCGAGCACATATTCAGAAAGCGGCACGCCGATATTGCCTCCGGTGAACACCCGCAGGCCGTGGGCTTCGAGCATGGCGGAGCAGAGGCTGGTGGTTGTTGTCTTGCCGCTTGTTCCGGTCACGCCGATAACGGGTTCTCCTTCCAGCATGCGCCAGGCCAATTCCGTTTCCGCCATGATTTCCGCTTTGGAACCGTCTTCGCGCGTCGGAAGCAGCGGTTCTATGACGGCTTTGGCGGCCGCCGGGCTGGGGATGACGAAATCCACGCCTTCAAAGTATTCAGGCGCGTGCTCTCCTCCAAAGACGGGCACATGGTTTTCCGTCAGCCACGAAGAAAATTCGATGGGCATTTGTTCCGGTTTTTTTTCCAGCAGGCGGACGTCCGCGCCCAGTTCGTGCAGCAGACGGACGGCGGCGCGGCCGCTTCTGCCCGCGCCGATGACGGCAACGCGACGGCGAGAGAGAAGGAGGGGTTTCATGACGGTATTCCTCAGCGCAGTTTGAGAACGGAAAGAGAGACGATGGCGAGAAGAACGGAAATGATCCAGAATCGGACGATGATTTTGGATTCCGGCAGAGGATGATTTCCTTTCTGAAAATGATGATGCAGCGGCGTCATGCGGAAAAGACGCCTGCCGTGCGTGGCCTTGAAGAAGCCGACCTGCATGATGACGGACACGGTTTCCATGACAAAGACGCCGCCCGCCACCACGAGAATAAGCTCCTGCTTGCAGAGCACGGCCATGAAGCCGAGCACGCCGCCGAGGCTGAGAGAGCCCACGTCTCCCATGAAGACCTGAGCGGGAAAGCAGTTGAACCACAGGAAGCCCAATCCCGCGCCCATGAGCGCGCAGCAGAATACCGTCACTTCGCCTACGCCGGGCACGGCGGGCACCTGAAGATACTGGGCGAAGCTGGCGTGGCCGGCCACATAGATGAAGATGGCGTACACCATGAAGCACATGACGGCGGGCAGAATGGCCAGGCCGTCCAGGCCATCGGTGAGGTTCACGGCGTTGGAAGAGGCGATCATGACCACCACGGCGAAAACCACATAGAATACGCCGAGATCGGGCATGAACTGTTTGAAGAAGGGCACGGAGAGTCGGCTGGAATAGGCGGGTTCCATGAGCAGCAGACTTATGGCGACCACAGACACCGCGATGAGTCCGAGCATTTTCGCGCGCGGGGAAAGACCCTTGTTTTCGTGATGGCGGATTTTAGTGTAGTCATCCACAAAGCCTACCGCGCCGAAGCCCACGAATACCAGCATGGAGAGCCAGATGTAAACGTTGGAAAGATCGGCCCACAGCAGCGTGGAGCCTATGGCTCCGGCCATGATGAGCAGGCCGCCCATGGTGGGAGTGCCGGCCTTCGCCTGATGCTCCGGCACATAGGAGAGAATGGGCTGTCCCACTTTGAGAGCCGTGAGTTTTTTCAGAAACCACGGTCCGGCAAGGATGGTGAAGAGCAGAGCGCAGATAAGCGCGCCGGAGGAACGGAACGTGATGTAGCGGAAAACGTTCAGCAGGGAGAAGTCCTGACTGAAGGGAACAAGAATATTATAGAGCATGAGGGGCGCGTTCCATGAAAAGGGTTACGAGACGTTCCATCCTGTTGACTCTGGAGCCTTTAAAAAGGACAAGTCCATTTTTGCCGTCGCGGCGGCCGTCTTCCCAGCGTCGCAGTGCGGGAGGGAAGTCTTCCGGCTGGGGAACGACGGCGAAAAAGCCGGAAAAGCGTCCGTCCTCAAGGCCTTCCCGGACTTCTTTGGCATGCTCTCCCACCCAGAACACGGCGGAACACCCCGAGGACGCCAGGGCTTGGCCGAGCTTTCTGTGTTCCGCGACGGCCACGTCGCCGAGTTCTCCCATGGCGCCCATGACGCATATGAAATCTTTGTCATGGGCGAGTTCCGCCGCGGCTTCCAGCATGCGCGCGGCGGAAAGAGGGTTGGCGTTGTAGGTGTCGTCGATGACCGTCCAACCGGGAATGTCGCGTCTGGCGAAGCGTTGTGCGGGAAAAGGCGCGCTTTCCACGCCCCGTCGTATTTCCTCGAGGGAGAGCCCGAGCAGACAGGCCGCGGCCGCGGCCGCAATGATGTTTTCCGCGGCGTAGGAACCGGAGAGCGCGCAGTTTACGTCGAGCTCTTCACCGTCAAGCCAGAGACGGTAGTTCCCCCTGCCGTTTTCGTCAAGTCCGAGGTAGCCTGCCCTGTAGGGAACGGGACGGCCCTGAGTGGAGAAAAACACGGCGTCGGGACGGATGGCTCTGGCTTCGCGGACAAGGTCTTCGTAATCCGCGCTGATCAGCGCCGGGCCTCCCCGGCGGACGTGGGCGAGCAGACGGGATTTGTAATACGCCGTGCCCTTGCCCCCGAGTCCCAGGGCGTGACCCGCTCCCACATTGAGAATGATGGCCATGTCCGGTTCCATGATCGGCCCGAGTTCGTCCATGTCGTCGGGGTGGCTGATGCCCGCTTCCATGACCCAGAATTCTTCGTCCCCGTCGGCGGCCATCATGGCGATGGGCATGCCGATCTGGGAGTTGAGGTTCATGCGGTTGCGGGCCGTTTTTCCATGTTGCGAAAGAATATGGGCGAGCAGTTCTTTGGTGGTGGTTTTCCCCGCCGTGCCGGTGATGCCGACCACGCGTCCTTTGAACGATTCGCGCCAGGCGTGCCCCAGGCGACCGAGAGCCCGGACGCTGTTGTCCGTCAGAAGCACGGGGGCCTCATTCCGTCCGTGGAAGGGATCGCGTTCGGCCAGCACGGCCACGGCTCCGGCCCGCACCGCGGCGGAGGCGAAATCATGGCCGTCCGCGCGTTCTCCGGCGATGGCCACGAACATGTCGCCGGGTTTTACCTGGCGATTGTCGGAAGCGACGCCGCGTATGGTCGCGTCGGCGGGGTAGAGCACTTGGGCATGGGCGGCGCGGGCGGCCGTCTCCAGCGTCATCAGCACGAGACAAGCTCCTTGAGTATTTCCTGATCACTGAAGTGATGCTTCACGGTTCCGATGATCTGATAGTTTTCGTGGCCCTTGCCCGCGACAAGAAGAGCGTCTCCAGGTTTAAGCAGGCTTACGGCAAGTTCCAGAGCCTTACGGCGATCGCTTTCCCGATGGACTTCCTTGGCTTCTGCGAGGCCGGGCATGATGTCGTCGATGATGCGTTCCGGATCTTCCGTGCGGGGATTGTCAGATGTGACGATGGCGATGTCGCTGAGCTCCGCCACGACTTTTCCCATGGGAGCCCGCTTGGTGCGGTCTCTGTCGCCGCCGCAGCCGAACACCGTGACAATGCGGTTGAACTTGGCGTGGGCAAGGGTTTTGAGCACGTTGGCGAGGGCGTCGGGCGTGTGAGCGTAGTCCACGAAAATGCCGGTTCCCGCGCCGGGCAGCCAGGGCTTGTCCGAGCTCACGGGAATGCGCTCCAGACGTCCCGGCACGCCCATGAAGCCTTCCAGACACGCGAGGTCTTCCACGGAAAAACCCATGGAAAGCGCGATGCCGCAGACCGTGCAGAGATTGCTCGCGTTGTGCAGGCCGATGAGCGGACTGCGCAGTTCCCAGTCCAGACGTTCATCCCTGTTTTTCTGCCAATAGAAATGGAGGGAAAGCCCTTCCGTGTCGGCGCGACGCACGTCGGCCAGCAGAAAAGGCCGTCCCGCGAGCGGGGTGCGCAGTCCCGTGCCGAGAGCCTGGGGAAATTCTTCAAGCATCCTGTGCCCGTAGGGATCGTCATTATTGATGATCATGGCCTTGTCGCGAAGCGGCGCGTCGGCGAAGAGCGCGCGCTTGGCGAGGAAATAGTTTTCCATGGTTTTATGGTAGTCCAGATGATCCTGCGTAAGATTGGTGAAGGCCGTGGCGCTGAAGTTGATGCCCGCGATGCGCTTCTGGTCGATGGAGTGGGACGAAACTTCCATAATGGCGGCCTTGGCGCCGGCGTCGCGCATGGCGGCCAGGGAGCGATGAAGGGTCAGGCAGTCGGGGGTGGTGAGGGGCGCGGCTTCTTCATGGCCGGGCCAGCGATAGCTGATGGTTCCCATAACGCCGACCGGAATGCCGCGGGAGCGGTACAGATGTTCCAGCAGGTAGGCGCAGGTGGTTTTACCGTTGGTGCCGGTGACGGCGATGACGGGAATGCCGAGATCTTCCGTGCCGAAGCGGGCCGCGGCCAGAACGCCGAGCTGGGCGCGCACGTCGGGAACGAGCAGCCACGCGTGGTTTCTGTCGCCGCGCAGGTTCAGCTTCATGCGTTCCACGGTGCGGGCGGAGGCGACGACGGCCCAGGCTCCTTTCTCCAGCGCCATGCGGATATGGCTTGCGGTTTTGCTGCGTTCTCCGGGAACGGCCGGGGGGAGGGCCACGAAGACATCGCCTTCGGCGACGAGGCGGGAATCGGTCTGAACGTTGCGGAGTTTTTTGCGAAGCTCGTCGCAGAGCTGGGAAGAGGTTACGCGCATGGGCTTACTCCTTTGAAGGGGGTGTCTCCGAGTCTGAAAATGGCGGGGTGTCGGTGAGCCAGACGGT
>CALUUX010000043.1 GCA_944324085.1 uncultured Mailhella sp.
TCAAACGGTGGCGCGGCATTGCTACTAGATACGCGAAGATGCTCTCATCGTTTGAGGCTGCCGTACAAATCCGCTGTATAGCGATATGGCTCAAGGTGTTAACTTAACTCGTGTAGACACTATCTAAAACAACATATCGACATTGTCGACATTCCATCAACCAGAACGCCGACTCAGTTTTTTCCTTAAGAAAACTTGCATCTCCCCGCGTGACGACGAACCCACAACCGTTTCTCAATCCCACAGGAAGAACGTTTCGCTTCTTTCGACGTCGGCGCAGCGCAGTCCGCGCCGCTCTCCCTCAAAAATAAAAAACAACGTCTCGTTTCACGTTGGCGCGCCGTTTGCCGTCCTATGTTTCGTTTTCCCAAAAGACGACTCCGGAGCCATAAAACAAATTCGCCGCGAGCCCTGAAAGACTCGCGGCGAGCGACTACTTATATAAAGAGGTTTTCAGGGAAGTAAATGTGCATGATGTTGGTGAAGAACAGCCTGAAGAACAGCAGGAAAAACACCACATACAGCACATTGCACACGAAACTCTTCGCTGTATGCTTCTTCTCCAGAATAATCAGCGTCAACAGCATGCCCACGCCCATGAACAGATTGAAAGAAATGTACATGGCACCAAGGCACTGAACGACGAACAACGCGGAAATGACGCACCAGCGCATAACGGGGATGCCCTCAAAGAACGTCATGTGCGGGCCCTTGGTGGTGATCAGGGCGCGTAACGCCAGCAGCACGCTTGACAGTATGAGCAAGTAAATAACGCACATGGGGAAGATGTAGCCCTCTTCCGGAATATTCGCGAGCTGCGTGCGCAACAGCAGGCTGAACAGAATGACCACCACGGCGCAAGAGATATCAACAATACGGCTGTTGTTCATGATGAACTCCTTATCCTGCCTTACGTCACGCCGCGGCCTTGCGGGATGCAGAAATTTCCTTCCAGATGGAATATCCGAGAGAAAGCACGGTCAGCGCGATGAGCACGAGGCTCTGAGGACGCGAGAAGAAGAACATGACCACATTGCCTTCCGCCGCGCCGAGATGCAGCGACAGCTTGAAGCCTTCTTCCATCATGCCGCCGAGAATAAGCCCGAGGGCCATGGGAGCCACGCCGAACTTATAGCGGATGAGTATGTAGCCGATCAGGCCGCCCACGCACATGGAAATGACGTCCATGGCGGAGGTGCTGATGGAGTAGGCGCCGACAACGGACATGGCGATAATGGCCACCACCAGGAAGTTCTGAGGAATCTGCAAAACGCGCACGAAAATGCGCACCAGCACCAGACCAAGCACCAAAATCATGATGTTGGCCAGGAACAGGCCGATGAAGTAAGTGAACACCACGTCGCTCTGTTCGGTGAACAGGGAGAAGCCGGGCTTGAGGCCATGGGTCATGAGCGCGCCGAGCATGACGGCGGCAGGCGCGCTGCCGGGAATGCCCAGGGTGAGCATGGGAATCTGCGCGCCGCCGACAACGGCGTTGTTGCAGACTTCAGGGGCCATGATGCCTTCCATGATGCCGGTGCCGAACTTTTCAGGCTTCTTGGAGAATCGTTTGACTTCGTTGTAGGAAATAAAGGTGGCGATATTGCCGCCCGCGCCGGGCATGATGCCGATGATGAGGCCCACGATGCCGGCCACGCCCACAACCCAGATACGCTGGAAAAATTCCTTCAGCGTCTGCCAGAACACGCCGGGAGCGGGATGATACGGAGCCATGCCGCCGTGTTCACCGGCGGGCTTGAGCAGCATGAGAGCCTGCGGAATGGCGAAAAGACCGATGAGCGCGGGCACCACATTCACGCCGTTCATGAGTTCCATGGTGTTGAAGGTGAAGCGGGGAATGCCGGTGATGGGATCCATGCCAATGCAGGAGAACAACAGGCCGAGCAGCGCGCCGATAATGCCTTTCAGCACCTGACCGGAAGACAGAGAAGCAATGATGGTGAGCGCGAACACGCAGAGCCAGAACTGCTCGGGCGCGCCGAATTCCATGGCCACATGAGCCAGAGGAATGGAAAGAAAGACCAGGGCGCACAGCCGAAAAGTCCGCCGAACACGGAGGAAATAAGAGCCGTGAGCAGAGCTTTCTGCGCTTGACCGTTCTGGGCCATGGGATGCCCGTCAAAGGTAGTGCAGAGCGCGGCCGCCGTGCCGGGAGTGTTGATGAGAATGCTGGGGATGCTTCCGCCGTATTCCGAACCGCAGTAAACCGAGCCCAGCATAAGCAGAGCCACGCCGGGTTCAACGCCGAACGTAAACGGCAGCAGCAGAGCGATGCCCAACGTACCGGAAAGACCGGGTATGGCGCCCATGATAATGCCGAAGCATGCGCTCAACGTCATAAGCAACAGCGTCATCGGGTGAAAAAGATTGGAAAGAACGACCCATAAATCAAACATACGCGCCTCGCTGCGTTTCTGGGAAAAAAGCCGAACTCCCAGGGTCGTGCCGGAAAGACCTGCCTTGCGGGTCTCCGGCAAGAAAACCAAAACCGGGAGAAGGCCGAAGCCCTCCCCCGGCGAAGACATTAATCAATAAGACCGTATCCCTTCAGGATATTGGTAGCCTTTTCCTTTTCACGCTTGATGATTTCTCCGAACTCCTTGCCGTTCGTGTAGTAAGGAGTCAGACCGGCGCCGCGCACGGCTTCCTGATATTCAGGATTGGCGCAGAGTTCCGCCAGCTTGGCTTCCAGATACTTCTGAGCTTCCGCGGGGAACTTCGGAGGCGTGGCGATGCCGCGATACTTGGCGGATTCGAGCGCGTAGCCCTGTTCCGTAAAGGTGGGAACGTCGGGGCAGAGGTTGTAGCGTTCCTTGGTGGCGATGGCCAGGCCGCGAGCGCCTTCCATGCGCAGGAAGTTGGAGGTGGAGCCGAAGTAGCAGTCCACTTCGCCGCTGAGCAGCGCGGGAGCGGCCTTGCCGCCGCCGGGATAGGGAACCTGCGTGAACTTGGTGCCGGTCAGCTTTTCAATCTGCATAAGGAAGAGGTGGTCGCCGGTGAACTTGCCCACGGTGCCGACCTTCAGCTTGCCGGGATTGGCCTTGGCGTAGGTGATGAGATCCGCCAGGGTCTTGAACTGGCTGTCCTGCTTGACTATGACGATGTCGGGGTCAAACACAAGATTGCAGAGAGGATTGAGCTGTTCGGTCTGATAACCGGGCTGTCCCTTGGCGCGAAGCAGGGGCTGCAACACGATGTGAGGAAGCTCCACGCCGCCGATGGTGTAGCCGTCGGCTCTGGCGCCAATCAGCCAGGTCCAGCCCACTTCGCCGCCCGCGCCGGGCTTGTAGGTCACGACGATGGGCTTGCTTATGACGCCGCGGGCGTATTTTTCAATGAGGCGGTGGCTCACGTCGCTGC
This sequence comes from uncultured Mailhella sp., assembly GCA_944324085.1. Lineage (GTDB taxonomy): Bacteria > Desulfobacterota > Desulfovibrionia > Desulfovibrionales > Desulfovibrionaceae > Mailhella. The sequence continues at coordinate 3,382 of CALUUX010000043.1, forward strand.
CGCCGCCGGCATTGAAGGCCGTCATCAGCGTGATGGGTTTGGTGGGATAGTCCGCCGCCTGAGCCGTGGCGCCGGCGCAAAGGGACAACGCCAGAACCGGAGCGATGATCCAGGACAACTTCTTCATGCCCTCCTAGGGGTTGATAGGAAATTCCGCATATTGATCATGCGGAACAGCACCAAAACTTATTGAGCGAGGAAGGCTTCCACGGCTTCCAGCGTGGGCGTGACGGGCTCGGGATACTCGGAGTCGCTCGTGGCGACCTGCGGCGAGTTGAGTCCGTGGCCGGTGAGATTGCAGACGGTCACGCCGGGATCCTCGAAACCGGGAACCTTGACCAGCTTGTCCAGAGCGGCCACGGAAACGGATCCCGCGGGTTCCGTGAAAAGACCTTCCTCACGACCAAGGTTGCGGATGGTGCGGATGAAGTCTTCATCGGAAACGGTGATCATCGTGCCGCCCGTGGAACGCACGGCCTGAAGGCAATATTTGCCCCAGTAAGGATTGTTGTTCATGATAGCGTCGGAAAGGGAAGGCTTTTTTTCCACGGGAACAACGACGTCCTTTCCTTCGCGGAAGGCCGTGGCCGTGGGGCAGCAGGCTTCGAGCTGCACGCCGACCAGACGGGGCATGCGGTCGATGACGCCGGCTTCCAGCATTTCGGAGAAGCCGTCAAAAGCCGCCACCATGCCCGCGCCGCCGCCGCAGGGAATGAGCACGGTATCGGGCACACGGCCGAGCTGCTGCACGATGCCGTACGCGAAGGTGCGTTTGCCGGCCACGCGGTAGGGGTTGGGGCCGCCGCACTGATACCAGCCCTTTTCGCGCACCATTTCCGAGCAGACACGGCTCGCGGTGGCCATGTCGCCGTCAATGCGCACCACCTTGCCGCCGTAGACGAGGCTCTTGAAAATCTTGGCGGCGGAAACCTGCTTCTGCACGAACACCACGGGACGCAGGCCGGCGCGGGAACCGTACGCGGAAACGCTGGCCGCGTTGTTGCCGGAAGACGCCAGGCACACCGTGTGAGCGCCGGTTTCCAGAGCCTTGATCACGCAGAGCGCGGTGCCTCTGTCCTTCAGAGACAGCGTCGGCCCCTGTTCGATCTTGAAATACAGATCCTTGATGCCGCGGCTCGGACCGTAACGGTGAGAGCGAAGCAGAGAAGTTTCCGTCTCGCCGAGGGTCACGCGATCAATGAGGGACTCATCGGAAATGGGAAGGACGCAGCGCCACTGACGCAGATAGGAACGTCCGTCGTATTCGGGAAGGCCGTTCTTGAGCGCTTCACGGATGGAACCGGGAGCGAACTCCACCCGCATGGGAGCCCCGCACTTCGGGCAGGACAGGGAAAATTCAGATTCGGTCACTCGCGTTCCGCAGTCGCGGCAAACAAGGCCAATGCATTGAGCGTTCATATTTTCTCCTGAAAAATAACGCAGTTAATAATATTGCACACCCGTATGGGTGGGCTCCGCTTCTTGCCTTTTCAGGATCAGTATGTGAAAAGAAAAACGACTTGTCAATAATCAGTCGACAGTTTTTTGTCGACAATGCAAAAAAGTATTATTATCCTTTGACGGAACAAAGGAGTATCGACATGAACAAAACGCGAGAAGACGCGCCAGCCATACGTTTGCTTCGAGAAGCCGGTTTTGAGGCGACGCCCATGGAGTACGATTATGTAGAGCGCGGAGGCACCCGCGACGCGGCTCGAAAACTCGGCGTGGACGAGCACGCCGTCGTCAAAAGTCTGGTGTTCGACAACGGCGCCGAAGGAGACGCCAAGCGAGCCGTCATGGCGCTTACCCACGGCGACGAGCGCATTTCCATGCATAAGCTCCAGCGCATTTCCGGGATTCATCATCTTCTTCCCGCTTCTCCGGAGACGGCCTTCGAGCTGACGGGCTACCGCCCAGGAGGAATCTGCCCCTTTGGACTGAAGACTCCCATGCCCGTTTTCATGCAGGAAACCCTGCTCGACCTCCCCACGCTATACATCAACGCCGGGGAACGGGGCGTCGTTGCGGCCATATCGCCGCGTGCGTTGAGCGCGGCGTCCCCCATTTCCGGCGATTTAAGCAGCGAATCAAGCCCCCGCCGGCTTTGACATAAATTTATCTATAGGCTAAGCTGCACACCGCCTGAGCTTTGCGAAGCAGCGATTCTTTCTCTTTCCGCGCATCCCGCACGCCCAAACGGTCATACGGATATGTTGCCTCCGGGAAACAGGACTCGGGCAGTGTGAGAAGCACCGGGGAGGTTACGTGCAACAATTCAGCAAACCGACATACAGCGAAAAAGTAGCCCAGCTCATTATGCAGCGGATCCGCAACGGCAGGCTCAAAGCCGGCGACCCTATCGGCGAAGCGGCTCTGGCGCAGGAATGCGGCATCAGCCGCGCTCCCGTGAGGGAGGCCTTGCATCACCTGGAAGCCGAAGGGCTTCTCATGTCGCATCCCAAACGCGGCAAGTGCGTGACCATTCTCACCCCGGAAAGCATCCGGGCCAATTACGAGCTGAGCGCGCTGCTGGAAAGCGAAGCCGCCGAACGCGCCGCTGACGGCATGTCCGACGCGGTGCTGAAGAAACTCGCCTCGCTGATTGAAAAAATGAAAGCCGCCATCGAATGCGGCGGCGCGTTTGAAGAACATGCCGAACTGGGAACGGAATTCCATGAAACCATACTGGGCATGTCGGACAATCCTCTTCTGCGGTCCCTCGCCTCTCGGTTCAGCCGGGTGATATCCAAGTTTCTGCTTTATCAGGAATGGCGCACCATCTACACCCCGGAAGAACTGTTCGACAGGCATAACCGCATCTATGAAGCGTTGCGCTCTCGCGACAGAGAACGCATCCGCCGCGCCATACGCGCCCACTACGCCGAATCTGCCGAACGCCTCGCCTGCTTCTGCGACACGGCAAATGCGCAGCGCGGCAAAAAGGGAAGCGTCCACTTTCCTTCCGAATAACCGCCCGCCGAGACATTAAATCTCGACAACTTTCGCTATTGTCGACAGTAGACTGTTGACTAAATAACCGGATGCCGCTATTTCTCTTTTTAAGTACAGGGAAAAACCTGCGTTCTCCGGCTCTCCGGTCACATGCAACGGCTCTGGGTCTCCCAGACAAAGGAGCTCTCTATGGCTAACATGAAGGCTAAATATCTCGGCGATCTTCGCGTCGAATGCACCCACGTCGCCAGCGGCACCACCATCATCACCGACGCCCCGGTGGACAACAACGGAAAGGGCGAAGCCTTTTCTCCCACCGATCTGTGCGCGACGGCTCTGGCTTCCTGCTGCATGACCATCATCGGCATCTACGCCAAGCAGCACGACGTGGACGTGACCGGCACGGAAATCACCATCACCAAAGTGATGAGCGCCAATCCCCGCCGCATCGGCAAAATTGAGGTCATTCTCGACATGCCCGATCGCGAATACACCGATCGTCAGAAAGCCGCCATCGAACACTGCGCGCACAGCTGCCCCGTGCATCTGAGCCTGCACCCCGACGTGGAACAGGTTTTCGTCTTCAACTGGAAACACTAAGCCGGCGTCAGGGGCAGGCCCCGGTCGACAGCGATATCGTTCCGTTCCGCCTCGCGTCGGAACGGAACATTCTAAAAACGAGGATCCTTTCATGAAAAACATCGTCTTTTCCGCCGACGCGCCCGCGGCCATCGGTCCCTATTCTCAGGCCGTGAAGAATGGCAACACGCTGTATCTTTCCGGTCAGATCGGCATGATCCCCGCCACCGGCGAACTGATTTCCGCCGACGTGCGCGAGCAGACCGCCCAGGCTCTCAAAAATATGAAAGCGGTTCTGGCCGCCGCCGGCGCCACTCCTGAAAACGTGGTCAAGACCACCGTGTTTCTCACCGACATGGCCGACTTCCAGGCCGTGAACGCCGTCTACGCCGAAACCTTCGCTTCCGACGCTCCCGCCCGCTCCTGCGTGGCCGTGGCCGCCCTGCCCAAGGGCGCCCGCGTGGAAGTCGAAGCCATAGCCGTTCTGTAGCGGCGTCGCGCCTCCCTAGGCGTTTCAGGGCCGCGGTCTTTAGGACGGCGGCCCTTTTCTTTTCAACGCCCACGACCGTCTTAACGCCCCGCCGCGTGAACGCAAACGATCATGCGTCGACATTCCTGGTGGCACTATGAAAAAAAAACTCGGAATCATAGGTTGCGGAGCCATGGGCCGACTTATCGGCCGCCATGTTCTTGAGCATCTCTCCACACTCTACGAATTGACCGCCGTTTCTTCCCGCACCTCGGAACACGCGTCCGCGCTGGGCAAGGAACTTCACGTCCGCGCGCTTCCCGCCGAACGACTCATCGAAGAATGCGACATGATCGTGGAAGCCGCCAGTGCGTCAGCCATGCCCGGCATCGTCCGAAACTGCCTTGCCGCGCGCAAGGAAGTGCTGTGCCTGAGCGTGGGCGGCTTTGCCCTGGACGAATCGCTGCTTGGCGAGGTCATGGGCCAATCCACGCTGGTTCACGTTCCTTCCGGAGCCGTGGCCGGACTGGACGGCATCAGCTCGCTGAGGGAAATCGGACTGGACGATCTGTCCGTCACCACCGTCAAGCGGCCGGAAAGCCTCGGGCTGACCGATCTGTCCGAACTTCCTTTCGCGGAAGGAATCGGCGTTTCGCCAGACGCCCGTCTGGTCTTTGACGGCTCCGCTCACGAAGCCATTCGACGCTTCCCGGCCAACGTGAACATCGCCATCGCTCTGTCGCTGGCGGGAAACGGCTTTGAAAAAACCAAGGTGCGCCTCATCGCCGATCCCCAGGCCAAAGGAACCAGGCATCGCATCATGGCTCAAGCCGGAAACTGTTCGCTGGAAATCACCGTCGCGCCAACGCCGCTGAAGGAAAATCCCCGCAGCTCCGCGCTGGCCATGTATTCCATCCCCGCCCTGCTTCGCCAGCTCGCCAGCCCTCTCCGGCTCGCCGGCTGAACTCACCCCCACTCACTTTTCATGGAGAAACACCTCATGTCTCAAGAAATCGAAGTCAGCTTCGTTCAAAAAGGCGACGTCTACACCATCCACACTGGCTCGCCCGTGCTGGGAGATATCGTCATGGACTACAGCGGTTACGCCGAAGACGCCCGCGGCGGCAACTCCTCCATTCTGCTCATTTCCGCCGCGCTCAGCTGCTTCTGCGGAAGCGTCAGAGCCGCGCTGGTGGCCAGAAACGTGCCTTTCCGTTCGCTGAAAGCCGTGGGCAAAGGCATTAAAGAAATGAACGCGCAGGGGTCCATGCGTCTCGCGTCCCTGTCCATAGACGTCGCCGTTGACCTTGACGACGAATGGCTCCCGCAGCTGGATCACTGCGCCAAAATCGTCAAGCAATGTCTCATCACCGCCTCGCTCCTTGACGGCATCAAGGTGAATCACGCCATCCACCGCGCCTGATTTTTCCCGCGTCATACGCGTCAAAAGAGCCCCGGATTCAGAAAGAATCCGGGGCTCTTTTGTGACTAAGGGCCGCGGCCGTCGACGGCCGCGGCCCTGAAAACAACGCGCGACGGCTTAGAAGTCAGGCGTGCATTCCAGACTCAGATCGTTCGGAATGACCATGACGGGAATGCGGGTCTTGCCGATGATGCTTTCGGAAGGCTTGTTGAACAGCGAACCGAACAGGCCCTTGGTGGACATGCTGCCGATGACGATAAGATCGGCGCAGTATTTGTCGATGACTCTCAGCAGCTCGTCCTCCACCTTGCCCTCGGTGAGAACGATGGTGGTGTCGAGGCCGGCGAAATGTTCGTGCACATACTTGGTGAACGCTTCTTCATTGGCCTTGCGGCTCTGCTCGATAAGCTGTTCCACCATGCTCTTGTTGCCGGTGCGGCGCAGAATGGCTTCGTTATCCGCGGCGACATGAACGAGAATCAGCTTGGCCTCGTTCTGGCGGGTGATGTCGTTGACATACTGCGCCACGTCGTCAGGGTTTTCGGAAAGGCTGATGCAGCAAACGATATTGGAAAAAACAGACATGGGACTCCTCCTGTTTCATGATGAACAAAATCAATGTTCGTTCGCCCTACTTTCAAGAATAGGGAAAGCGTTGTCAAGCTGATATAAAAAAAACATGTCGCCCGGAAACGACATTCCGAAAACACGAAAAAATACGCGCTTCTCGCTCCACGCAGGAACAAGCGCGGAAAAATTTTTCCTATCCGCGCCATCACGTCAACGTTTTTTCATTCCGTGGGGATCAGCTCGGTCGACGGAGCAGAAAAACCTTCGTCGCGACGACAAACGGCGTCTTTTCAGCCAAGCAAAACAATCTCGCTTTTTCTTTCATAAAACTCGAGCATTACGGAACGGCTTCCGAACATTGCTCCGTTTTTTTCACACGCGTCGGGCATAAAAGGCACTTTTCTTTTTACGAATCGGTCCGCTCTCGACAGCGTCTTACGGCCCCTGGGCAAAAACGCTCATGGTTGAAATATGGGCAGGAGGACGCTCGTAGTTTCCGCCCGCTCCCCAAAAGCCGCGATCCGCCCTTGTTCAGGTCGACGCCGTTCCCCGTTTTCACGCAAACGTGACTTTGCTTTTTCCTCTTCCGCCTGGGGGAGCGTTGTGATGAACGCTTCTTACCTGCAATCGTCCCTCGCGCGACTTCAACAAAAACGCTCTTCGCGAACGGCGCAGCGCGCCATCGGGATAAAAAAAGGCCAAGGCATTCATATACCTTGACCATATTCATCTCTGGTCGGGGCGACTGGATTTGAACCAGCGACTTTCTGCTCCCAAAGCAGACGCGCTACCCCTGCGCCACGCCCCGAAAAAAAGGCTGCCCTGTAGAGGACACAGGGCAGCCAGAAAATCAGCTAAGCTTAGCGAGCGATGACGTTGAAGTCGTCACGACGGTTCTTAGCCCACACAGCTTCACCGGTACCTTCAACGGCGGGACGTTCCTTGCCGTAGGAGATGATGTCGAGCTGTTCGGCGGGCACGCCGAGACGGATCATGTATTCATAGGCAGCGCGGGCACGACGTTCGCCGAGGGCGAGGTTGTATTCCTGGGTGCCACGGGCGTCGCAGTTGCCTTCGATGCGCACGCGGATGGAAGGATACTGCTTCATGAGTTCAGCCTTCTGCTGCAGCATGTCGCGATATTCAGCCTTGATGTCGTACTTGTCGAAGTCGAAGTACACGACACCGTCAGTGATCTGCTGAGCGGCGGCGTCAATAGCGGAAGAAGAAGAGGCCACGGGAGCGGGTTCCACGTTTTCCACTTCAGCGTTCTTCTTAGCGCAGCCAGCGCCCATGCCGAGAGCCAGAGCCAGAACCATAACCAGGCCAAAAGACTTCAGAGACTTCATGATAACTCCTCCTGAGAGTTAAGTCATAATATTTCTCTCTCCTCGCTCTTCCCTCTTATATAGAGCTCGGAAAGAAAACTGCACTTATCGGGCAGAACGGCATATTACCCTCGCCCCTAGGGATGTCAAGCTCGCAAGGGGGGGATTTTGCCAAGAAATTTAAATTATTTTACTTTCCCCAGCTCGGGAACGAGGCGTTCCCCGGTCCGGTGGGCACATGTTTGGCCTCGCCGCCGTGACGCGTCGTCAGATAAATCTGGGAAGAACCGCTCCTTGTGGAAGTGAACGCCACGAAATAGCTGTCAGGCGCGAAAGCGGGCTGCTCGTCTCTGCCGGGGCCGAAAGAAATCTGCTGATCGGTGCCCGTCACCATGTCATGCACGAAAATGCGGAACCCGGAAGGCGTCGCCTTGGTATAAGCGATGAGCGTGCCGTCAGGGCTGATGCAGGGTTCGGAGTTGTAGGAACCGTCCATGCTCACGCGAGAAACGGTGCCGGTGGAGAAATCCTTCAGGAACACCTGCGGACTGCCGAGACGGCTGGACGTAAAGGCCATTTTGGTGCCCGTGGCGTCAAAGGAAGGAGAAACGTTGATGGCCGAACTCTGTTCCAGAGGCCGTTCCCGCTGGAACTGACGATTCAGCAGAAAAATGTCGGGATAATGTCCGGTGGAAAGGCTCACCGCCACGCGGTTGTCGGGCAGGAAGCAGGGACCGATGACCGTATTTCCGGGGAAACGCACGCGCTTGACCGTATTGCTCAGCCGATCCCACACGCCAAGCGCGTGAGTGCTGTCGTCTATGTGGCTGAACACCACGTAGCGGCCGTCGGGCGACCACGAAGGAGACATGGCCGCGCCGGGAATGTTGGTGACCTGACGCAGATCGCGACCGGTGGCGCGCACCACCCACACGTCACGTTTGCGGCCGTTGCCCTTCACAAAAGCCAGCGAACTGCTGAAAAAGCCTCTCGCGCCGGTCAACGCGGCCATGAGGTCGTCGCAGAAGCGATCCGCCACGTTGGGCACCTCGGCATGAGTCACGCCAGAATACGCATTGCCGAACACGAACTTGCCGGAATAGGTTTCAAACACGCGAAGTTCCACGGTGGAATTTTCCCGGTCGCCGGAAGGCCAGTGCGCCGTAACCAGCAGGTCGGCCCCGGCGATCTGAAAACGACGGAAATCCACGTCGGCCCCCTGCCAGGCGGAAAGCACCGTGCCGCCGAGCACGGCGGAAGACGGAATGAGCTGCATGAACGGCAGGAAGTTGAGATCGGCGACGATGGCGTCGTTCAATTCCGCGCCGAGCGCGGTGGCGCGCTGTCCGGGAGCGGTAAGAGGCGACGCCATGGACAGCTTGATCTGATTCTGTCCGGGGCCGTAAATGTCCACCATGGTCGCAGCCTGAGCCTGCCCCGCGAAAAGCAACGTCAGCACCAGCAGAGAAACCACGCGGACGCTATGAAAAAAATGAAAGATCTTACGCATATGACACCCTTGAATGAATTGCGTGATCATCCGGTTTCCCGGCTGATCGAGGGAGGCTACGAGCATATTCCCGCGCGTCTTCGCGGTCAAGTGCGGAGGAACGAACATTTCTGACGGTTCCGTGCGGCGCGTTCCACAAAAAAAGCCCCTTCCTTTAGGAAAGAGCTCTTATCGGTCTCCCTGTTCCGCCTCCGCCCGCGCCGACGTCAGAGCGTCCAGCTTGCGGGCTCGGGGCAATCTTTTCACCGTTCTCTCCAGCCTTGCGGCCTGCCCTCTGTCCAGACCGCCGGCGCAGGCCAGAAGCGTCACCGGCCTTCGGCCCCTGGTGTATTTCGCCCCTCCGGCGATAACGCCGTTATGCATGGCCACCCGCCGAGCCACATCGGTGGTCATGCCGCAATACAGCGTTCCGTCGGAGCAGCGCAGAAGATAAACGCTCCACCGCGTCACGCCTTTTTCTCCGCGCGAGGCGCGCCCAGCGTCCAGCCGAGTCCGGCCAGCCCTATGCACAGGGCGGCGTTCAGCCCCACGTTCAACACCGCAAACATCGCATGATCCGCGCCCCAGAGCAGCGCGGTGTCGAGAGCGAAGGATGAAAAGGTGGTGAATCCGCCGAAAAAGCCCGTGGACAGAAAAGCGACGGTCGTAGGATACCCATGCTTGACGCGCGACGCCACGCCCAAAAGAAGCCCAAGCAAAAAAGAACCCGTCATGTTGACGCATAAAATGCCCAGAGGAAAAATTACGCCCATGCCCGTCATGACCAGTCGACTCAGTTCCACTCGGCATACCGCGCCGAGCGCGCCGCCGACGCACACCGCCGCTACCTGCTTTACAAATTGCGTCATGTCATTTCCTTTCGCGCCGTCAGAAAACTACGCGCCTTCCTCCGACGCTTCCCGCGCCTTCACCGCGCGGCCCCAAAATCGCCCAGTCCGCCTATGACACGCGAAACGCGGTCAGCGCGAACGCCGCCGCGCCGAGTCCGAAAACCATGTTCAACAGCACGTTGGCGACGCCCTTTCCCCCATAGCCCTGCTGAAAAAGGCGAAAGCTGTCCAGGGAAAACGTGGAAAACGTCGTGAGCGCGCCGCAGAAGCCCTGCAGAATGAACTCCGACAACAACCCGGACGGCTGCGAGGCGTACACGCCGCCTATGACAAAGCAGCCGACGACATTGACAAGGAGCGTTCCCACAGGAAAGGAAGGCCCAAAAACGGCCGCGGCAAACATTCCCGCCAGATAACGGCACAGCGCGCCGAGCGCGCCGCCCGCCGCAACGAACAACACAGCAAGCATACGTTTTCCCCCAGGGGGCAGAGGATCCGAAGTTTCGGCGGGCTTGTCAATGCCCCGCCGCTTCCGCAACGCGACGAATCTCCAGAATCCGCCTTTCCATACTCTCGTCCGGGCGCGAGCCCTTTCCCCGACAACGGGGCGACGCTTGTTCTTCGCGCCGCCCCATGGCTCGATCAGAGTCTGTACGCCGATTCCCCGTGCAAAGCCTCATCGAGGCCTTCCAGTTCCTGTTCGTAACTCACGCGGATGGGACCGAAATGGCTAATGACCTTAAGAATGATCCAGGTAGCCCCAAAAGACCACGCCGCCACCACCACGATGCCGAGCATCTGCAAAAAGAACTGCTCCACGCCGGCCTGAACATGGTTGATGGCCGCCGACGCGAACACGCCCACCAGCAGGGATCCGGTAAGACCGCCCATGCCGTGAGCGCGCCAGACTTCGAGCGCGTCGTCGAAGTGCAGTCTGGCCTGCACGCACTTGGCGTAGTAACACACCGCGGCTCCCGCCGCGCCGATGAGAATGGCCGCCCACGGCGGAACATAGCCCGCGCACGGCGTGATGGTGGCCAGGCCCGCCACTGCGCCTACCAGAACGCCGGAGAACGACGGACGCTTGGAGGCGTGCCAGTCAAGGAACATCCAGACGAGCATGGCGATGGATCCGGCAATGGTGGTGTTGGTAAACGCGTAGGCGGCGAGACCGTCTCCGGCGTAGGCTCCGCCCGCGTTGAACCCAAACCAGCCGAACCACAGCAGTCCCGCGCCCACGGCCACGAGCGGCAAATTGTTGGGTTCGGGATGCTCGCCGGGCGCCACGTCGTCACGCGGTCCGAAGAACAGCACCGTGGACAAAGCCGCAAAACCGGCGTTCACATGCACCACGATGCCGCCCGCGAAGTCCACCACGCCGAGTCGGGACAAAAAGCCTCCGCCCCATATCCAGTGACAGGCCGGAATATAAACGAATATCATCCACAGCACCAGAAACTGAAGATAGCCGCGAAAGTTGAACCGTCCGGCAAACGCCCCCGTAATGAGCGCGGGAGTGATGATGGCGAACATGAGCTGATAGGCGAAAAACAGCAGGAACGGCACCGTGGTCGCGTAATCGGGACTGGGCGCGGCTCCCACCTTGTCCAGGCCGAAGTGATAGGTTATGTCGCCGATCACGCCGCCGACGTCCGGTCCGAACGCAAGGCTGAATCCGCCGAATATCCAGATGACGGCGATGACGCCCATGGAAATGAAACTCTGCATCATGATGGTGAGCACATTTTTGCGACGCACGAGTCCGCCGTAGAAAAAGGCAAGACCCGGGGTCATGAGACAGACCAGTGCCGTGCACAGCAGAATAAACGCGGTATCTCCAGAATCGACCGGATACATAGAACACCCCCGTCAGGATGAAGTTGAAGAATCGCCGCGGCGTTCCGCGTCAAGCTCGACGTGCGGAAGCAGAAAAAGCCACGCGGCGATGACAAAGGGAAACGTAAGCGTGGGTATGCCGACGGGCGCGAGAGCCGCGTTGAGCGCGCCCTGCGCCACCACGGTGAACACCGTGGCCAGAAGAGCGTAAAGAGCCGCCCTCCAACCGGGATGATAGAAGGTTGTGCCCACGCCTATGGCCGTGAGCACCGCGCTGAACTGATACAGCCCCGCGCCCACGGACGCTCCGTCCGCGCCGAGCAGCAACGCGGCGGCCATGGCCACCAGAGAACCGCACCAGCCGAAAACGGCGGCAGCCGGCGAAGAAACGGCGAGCCCCGCCAGAAACAGCGCGCCCGTCACGGGATTATTGATGAGAAAAACCTGCGAAACGCCGGAAAGTCCGGAAAGGAAAAACGTTTCCGCGCTCGAAAGCACAGGCGCGCCATGCGGCAGCTCGGGCAGAGCGGGATGCGGCAAGGCCACGGCGTCGAACGCGGAAAAGCTGTAGGACGCCAAAAGAACGAACCATGTGGCAAACACGAACGGCCCCGTCATGGCCGAAACCTTCCACGAGAGAAAGACCCGAGAAACCGCCATCATGATGACGGCGGAAAACATGGATCCCAGCACGATGAGAGTCCAGCACACGGGGCCTCCTTCCAGAAACACGGGCAACGCGCACCCCACGAGAATGCCGTTGTAGCCGTGCAGCCCCTCTTCTATTTCCGTCCGGGGCGCGCCGAGAAGACACGCCGTGACGGTGGATACGACCAGCCCCGCCAGCGCGCCGAAAAACAGTTCCGGACGATGCGCGCTCCACGCTCCCCAGGCGATGCCGCAGAGAAACAGCAGTCCCGTCCATGGAGAGTTCTGAAACATGACCTGTCCCGCGCCGCGCAAAAGCGCGCTCAACGCCCGCGCGCCGGGGCAACGCCCCGCTCCGCGCGTTCCGCATTCTTGTGCCGTCATACCTGACCTCCGTTCATCCCGACGCGTCGCCGGATATCAGCGCCAGAGGAAATCGGGAGGCAAGGGCCTGCCGAGACCACGTTCCCTCACCAGCGAATGAAATTCGCGCATCTTTCCCCTCACGGCTTCCACGCCGTGTCCAAGCACCCGCAGCGCGACGCCCGCCCCGCCCGGCAACGACAGCGCGCCCCAGGCGAGTTCTCCGGTCACGTCGCCTCCCGCGTCCTTCACCAGATCGCCGACCAGTCGTTCAGGAAGCAGCGCGAACATGCTGCCGAACACCTCAAAGCCGTCCATGACTGCGGCGTTGCAGAAATTCGCGCCGTCCGGATCCAGCACGAGTCGCTCCTCGAAAATCGGCGCGTCCCCGCCCTCGCGGCAGACGTGGAACCCCGCGGAGTACAGATCAAAACCGAAAAGCTCCTCCTCATGATGCCAGCGACGCCCGGGCACGAGTATCTCTCCGTAGAGAAAACAGGCCGACTCCGGAAGCGTGACCCAGGTGTCCTGAAGATAACGCGCATGCCTATGCAGAATAAGCGGATCAGGCATGTACTCCAGCCAGCTTCCCTCCTCCAGGCGGAAACGCTGAAGCTGCGCGGCGTGGTTGTGATCCATGACGTGCACCTTCGTCGCGCACTGCGTGGTCACCAGCGCGTGCGCGTTCTTCCCTGCGCGGATGTCCAGCGCCATGCGATCGCCCTGCACCACGCATCCCGTGGCCGCTATGGTGATCACGCAGGCCATGTCCGGCTGCGACTCCTCCCAATAGAGAGCCTTCTGGGCCAGCAGAGGCACGCGACGATCCAGATCGGCCAGCACGGTGCGTCCGCTCCTTTCGTCACGGCGGAAATCCAGCCGGAGATAGCCCATCTTGCCCACGGCGCCGCTTTTCATCTGCGGCGGTTCGTCCCGGTAGGGATCGAGTTCCGCCGCGCCGCGCTCCATCTCCTCAAGGGATCGCCGCGCGGCCTGAAAACTGGAACAGTCCGGCGCAGGACGCGACGAGGAAAAAACATCGGAACGTCGTTCACGCATGGGAAGCCTCGTCCCCGACGCCCGCCTCCCGTCCGGAATCGGACGACGCGCGGACGGGAATGTCGAACAGCGCGTCGCGCATGATCCAGTCGGCCAGCGTCTCGATGTTGTGACCGGTCATGCAGTTGGTGAAAAGAAAAGGACGATCCCCGCGCATGAGTCTGGAATCGCGATCCATGACCTCAAGACTGGCGCCCACATACGGGGCGAGGTCTTCTTTGTTGATGACCAGAATGTCGGAGTGGCACACGCCTGGCCCGCTCTTGCGCGGAATTTTGTCTCCGGCGGCCACGTCGATGACATAAATGAAGAAATCGGCCAGCGCGGGACTAAAGGTAAGCGTAAGATTGTCGCCGCCGCTTTCAATGAACACCACGTCGCTGTCGGGAAAACGCTTCTCCAGCTCCTCCACCGCGGCGAGATTCATGCTGGGATCCTCGCGTATGGCGGTATGCGGGCAGGCTCCCGTTTCCACGCCCACGATTCTGTCCGCGGAAAGCACGCCGGCGAGTTCGCGCTGCACATGCTTCGCGTCCTCGGTGGTCACGACGTCGTTGGTGATGATGAGCGGACGCACGCCGCGCTTCATGAGCACGGGCACCACGGCCTCGATGACGGCGGTTTTGCCGGAGCCCACCGGGCCGCCGACGCCGATTCTGGTTATCTTTTTCATGGAGCGTTCTCCTTTTCAGCTCATAAAAAGACGGACGCGCGCCCGCGCGTGAACGGCCGACAAAATTTCCGTCATGGGCGCGTATCCCGTCATGCGATCCAGCGGCGTGGAAAGAGCCCGGTCGCAAAGCGGTTCGAACAGCGTCGAACTGCGGTAAAGAATGGCCTGAGCGTCCAGATGCGTCACGCGCATGAGCCGCAGCGACGCGTTCAAAATGCCCATGGCCACTCCGTAAAAGTACACGGTGAGGCCTTCCTGAAGCATGGCCTCTTCCTCCGCGCCGTCCGTCTTGCGGATGGGCTTTCCGGCAAAGGCCGTAGCGGCGAACAGCACCGCCAGAGACACGGGGTACGATCCGGGCGTGCTCTCGCTGCCTATCTGGGATCTCCAGCGCGACAGCAGCGGAGAAGACGCGGTCTGCGCGCCCAGTTCCGCGAGCTTGCGCCCGGTTTTCGTCATCATGTCCCGAAATTCCTCAGGCAATTTGCGCCGGTACAACGCAAGATCAATATTCCGAAGCCGCGTCAGCGTGCCTTCGCTCAGTTCGCCTCCCGCGCTCGACGGATCGGCGCACAGCGCGCGCATGGCAAACGCCAGCCCCACCGCGTCGCCCGTGGACGCCTGACGAAGCGCGGACACCACATACTGCTGAAGCGTGTCCGCGTCGCGCACCACGCCGGTCTGGGCCGCCGCCTCCAGCGCGCTGGAAAAGGCGAACGCCCCGGTGGGCAACATGGAATCGCCGAACTGCATCAGCCTGACCAGAGAAAGAATATCCACCGCGACCTCCGAGCGTCAGGCGTGATGATGCTCGTGATGATGGCCGGAAAGCGGGCTTTCCGCGCCGCCGAACAGCAACCTCGTCTCCTCCGGGGAAAGCAAATCGCGCACGCTCTCTCCTGACACGAAGGCGTAGTCGACACCGGCTATGGCGTGCGTGTCCATGACCGCGCTCATGACCTTGACGTCCGCCGTCATGGGCACATACACCACGCCGTTCTTCACCACGGCGGGCCAGTGCTGGTTGCCGAGAGCGTGGCCGAGTTTCACCGCGGAAGACACGGCCTCTTCCGCGCCGAGCTTCGCGAGTCCCTTCACGTTAACCACCATGACCGGGCACAGACGTATGCGGCACAGCACGGCGCGACGGCCGTCCTCGTCCCATTCCAGAATATCGCCGTCGCGCAGGGAAAGGCCTCGTTCCAACGCCACGGCCATGGTTCTGCCGCTCTCGGTTTCCTTGCGCAAACGATTCTTCTGCGCGTCCCACTGCGAAAGTTCCAGCCAGTCCAGCGTCGCGTCGCGCAGTCGCTCTGCCCATGCCGCGTCGGCTCTGTTTCCCAAAACTTTTTCCACTATCTCCACGGCTGCCCCCATAACGTTTTACGGCTTCGTCGTTCCGACGCGCCTTTTACAAAGGCATCCGACCGGTCGCGCCCCGAAGCACCGTTTTCCGCGGTCGACCGATCGGATGCCCAGACGTCGGCGATCCGATCAGGATCGCCCAATTCCCCGCGCTCTAGCTGAAGAAGTAGAGCTGCCCCAGACTGGCGCGCTGCACCGGGGGCACGGTGACGTGCTGACCGTCCACCATGACGGCAAAGGTTTCAGGGTTGACTTCAATGTGCGGCGTAAGGCTGTTGCGCACCATGCAGCTCTTGGTCAGACTGCGTATGCCGCGCACGGCCTCCACATGGCTCTTCAGGCCGAGTTCCTCGGCGACGCCGCGTTCCATGGCGGCCTGCGACGTGAAGGTGTACCGGGTGGACTGAAGGCATCTGCCGATGGAACCGAACATGGGGCGGTAGATCACGGGCTGAGGCGTGGGCAGAGAGGCGTTGGGATCGCCCATGATCGACCAGGCGATGGCGCCGCCCTTGATGACCATGTAGGGCTTCGCGCCGAAGAACTGCGGCTGCCAGAGCACGAGGTCGGCCACCTTGCCCGTTTCCACGGATCCGATGAGGTGCGACACGCCCTGAATGATGGCGGGATTGATGGTCACCTTGGCCACATAGCGCAGCACGCGGAAGTTGTCGTTGCCCGCCGAGTCTTCCGGAAGCTTGCCTCTGGCCACCTTCATGGCGCTGGCCGTCTGTATGGCGCGGATCCAGTTTTCACCCACGCGGCCCATGGCCTGCGAGTCGCTGGCGATGCAGGAAATGGCCCCCATATCGTGCAGCACGTTTTCGGCCGCAATGGTTTCCGGACGCACGCGGCTTTCCGCGAAGGACACGTCGGAAGGCACGTTGTGGTTGAGGTTGTGGCAGACCATGATCATGTCAAAAAGTTCCGCCTGCGAGTTGACGCCGAAAGGCAGCGTGGGGTTGGTGGAACTCGGCAGAACGTTGGGCTGTCCGGCAACGCGGATGATGTCCGGCGCGTGACCGCCGCCCGCGCCCTCCGTATGGAAGGTGTGAATGACGCGGCCTTCCATGGCGGCGATGGTGTCTTCCACATAGCCGGCTTCGTTGAGGGTGTCGGTATGGATGGAGACCTGCACGTCCATCTTGTCGGCCACGGAAAGCGCGGCGCGGATAATGGCAGGCATGGCGCCCCAGTCCTCGTGAATCTTGAAGCCACAGGCTCCGGCTTCTATCTGTTCGCGCAGCGGATCCTCGTTATAGGCGTGTCCCTTGCCCAGAATGCCGAGATTCACGGGCAGAGCTTCGGCGGCTTCCATGATGCGGTGTATATGCCACGCGCCGGGAGTGATGGTGGTGCCGTTGGTGCCGTCGGAAGGTCCGATGCCGCCGCCGAAAAACGTGGTGATGCCGTTGGATATGGCGGTCTGCGCCTGCTGAGGGCACACCAGATGCACATGGGCGTCGATGCCGCCCGCCGTAAGAATGAGGTGCTCTCCGGAAATGGCGTCCGTGGAATTGCCCACCACAAGATGCGGATCCACGTTGTCCATCACGGCGGGGTTGCCCGCCTTGCCTATGCCCACGATATGGCCGTCGCGGATGCCCACGTCGGCCTTGATGACGCCCTGCACGGCGTCAATGATGGTGGCGTTGGTGATGACGAGGTCGAGCACGCCGTTGTCGCGCACGGAACGGGAATCGCCGCCTTCGCCGGCGCGCAGCGTCTTGCCGCCGCCGTAAATGACCTCGTCGCCGTAACCGCGCAGGTCCTTTTCAATCTCCACATAGAGTTCCGTATCGCCGAGCCTGATTTTATCGCCCACGGTGGGGCCGTACAGGCTGGAATATTCCTGTCTTGAAATCTGGGGCATATCGCAGTCCTTGGGTTACGGATCAGAGTTTCGCGTTCTTGAAGCCGAGCTCTATGGCCCTCTGGATCTTGACCGCCTTGGCGTGCTCGTCGCCGGTCCAGGCGTCCACAAGGTTGTTGAACCCGTAAACGCTGCTTAAACCGCCGAACGGAACGAGGGACACCGTTTTTTCATCCCCCGGCTCAAAGCGGATGGCCGTGGTGGAAGGAATGTTCAAGCGCATGCCGTACGCGGCGGCGCGATCGAACTCAAGCGCGCGGTTGACTTCAAAAAAATGGAAATGGGAGCCTACCTGAATGGGACGGTCGCCGGTATTGCGGACCTTGATGCTCAGAGAAGGCCGGGACTCGTTGAACGTAATGGGGTCGGCGGCGAAAATGCATCCGCCGACGGGAGCCTTGGGCGCATCTGCCATAGTGCTGCCTGCCTATGTTGTGCCGCGAGCCTCGCGCCGCGGCGTGAAAGGAATCGAGAGCCTGACCGAATTTCCGCTCAGCTTATGGGATCGTGCACCGTGACCAGTCGGCTGCCGTCCGTGAACACGGCCTCCAACTGCACAAAAGGAATCATGTCGGGCACGCCCTCCATCACTTCGTCGCGGGTGAGGGCTTTTCTGGCGTCGTTCATCACTTCTTCCACGGTCTTTCCGGCGCGCGCGCCTTCCAGAGCCGTGGCGGTGATGATGGCCACCGCTTCGGGATGATTGAGCTTCAAGCCTTTTTCCCTGCGGCGTTGCGCCACTTCCGCCAGAGAGAGCACCATCAGTTTGTCGATTTCTCGCGGGGTAAGGTGCATGGGACCTCCTTCTGATAAAGAGATGAAAGCGATGTCATATCGTCTTCAGTCCTCACCCTAGCGTCGGCCCCCTGAGAGGGATATTGTAATAATGAATCCTACCATGAGAAAAACGGCATCTCTCCCCCCTGACGTCCGTACGAAAAACGCACAAAGGGCGACCCCCGGAGGGATCGCCCTTTGTGCGTCGAGCGACGTGGCGACGACCACTATTTTTTTGCGGAAGAAGCCGACGTTTTTTTGACGGAACTTTTCTTTTTGGAAGATGTGGCAGAACTTTTTTTCTTCGCCGATGAGCTCTTCGTCGCCTTTGTCGATCTCTTTTTCGACGACGAGCTCTTCACCGACGACTTTTTGGACGACGAACCGCTCTTGACCGCCGTTTTCTTTTTGGAGCTTCTCGACGACGTTTTTTTCGCCTTGGCCTTCGACTTTCCATGGCCGGACTTGGACAAGGCCTTTCTGGCCGCGGCCGCGTCGGCCTCCGTGCCCTTGGTGACCACCTGTTTGGGAGTGGGAAGATAAACCATGGGGTTCATTTGCCTGTTGTCGCGCAACAGCTCGAAGTGCAGATGCGGACCTGTGGAACGCCCGGTGGAGCCCACGCGTCCGATCATAAGGCCAGGCTCCACTCTGTCTCCCTCGCGCACGAGAATCTGACTCATGTGCGCGTAGCGAGCGAGGATGCCGTCGTCCTGCTGGATCTCAACCATATAGCCGTAGCTGCGATGATACTCGGCGCAAACCACGCTGCCGCTGCGGAACGCCATAATGGGCGATCCCAGAGGAGCGCGAATGTCTATGCCTTTATGGGAACGGCGGGAAGAACGGCGCACGCCGTACGGAGACGTGATGCACACGGTTTCTCCGGCGGAACAAAGGGCTTCTCTGGTATGGCGCTCGGCAAGTCTGCGCGCTTCCGCGCTGCCCGGCGCGGGCATGTTCCATTCGCCCGACAGGCCCGGCACGCTCTCCAGCTGAAGCATGCCCATGGGCAGGGCGAGGGACGACATCGGATCCGACGTAAGTTCCAGAGAATCGCCGTAGGCGGCGCGGTGCTCCGCCAGCTCGGAAACGCTGAGGGAGTCGCTTTCCACCAGATTGCCAGGAGATGTGGCGGCCAGATACAATTCCCGATCTATGGCGAGTCTGGAATCAAGCTCCCCGGTTTCCCGGGACACCTCCTCCGAGACGGACACGTTCTGTTTCGGCGCGCAGGCCGTCTGCGAAAAGCCCGCGCAAACCAGAAGGGCGCAGCATGACACAAAAGAAACCAACGTTCGGGTCGACGACATGCTCTCTCCTCGGAACTCCCGGAAAATCCGTGTTATCTCACGTCAAAGGCTCTGAAGCCTCTCACTCGTTTCAAAAATCCCGCACGTCGAGGATAACGGCCTCGCTCCTCAGAGGATTGATCTTGCCGAGACGCACATGCAGTTCCTGCCCGGGAAACACCTTTTCGCCGAACAGCGAACGTTTGCCGCGCAGGCCGAGCTGCACTTCCGGCAGACTCACGCTGACCCACATGTCGTTTTCCTCGGCCACCTCGGCCTTCCAGCAGCACTCGTCGCCGTGCAGTCTGGCCTGCTGCTGAATGTAGAGATACTTCCAATAACGCGGACGGAAACGCTGCACCTGGCCGGCGGCCTCAAGACGGATGGAAAGACGCATGAGCATGTCGGAAAGTTCTTCCCGCGACCATCGGAGAGAACCGCGCTCAAGCACATGCAGGAGCTGGGCCTCGTTCACCAGATCGGTGAAGCGGCGGAGCGGCGACGTCACCGGACTGTAGGCGGAAAGCCCCATGCCCGCGTGCGGACGAGCGGAAACGTCCAGCGAGGCCGCCACCAGAATCCGCACCACGCGCGCGATGTCCGGCGCGCTTTTCCACACGCCGGCGTATTCCTTGGGCACGGCCACGTCCTGAGTGCGGAACAAGAGCGGCACGTCATGCTTCACGGCCCACTCCGCCAGGGCTGCGTTGGCCACCACCATAAGTTCGGCCACCAGAAGCTGCGCTCTCGGCGCGGCGGGCGTCCGCTTCAACTTTACCGTCACGTCCGCGCCCTCGCCTTCCAGTTCGAAGTCGACTTCCGGACGTTCAATGATGACGGCTCCGCTCTCCACGCGATAGGAAAGCCGTTTGTCTCCCATGGCCGCGGCAAGACGCAGTTGTTCCAGAAACGGCGTCGCGGCGTTGTCCGCGCCGTCGAGAGCGGCCTCGCAGTCGGGATAATTGAGATTCTTCGCGATCCTCACGGTGGAGAAACGGAAGTTCCCCTCGCCCAGCGCGCCGTCGGGCGCAACGTGCGCGCCCACCACAAGCGCGGGCCTGGCTTCGCCTTCAAAAAGACTGAACGCGCCCTCGCCCAACGCCTCCGGCATCATGTGGCAGTTGCCTTCCGGCAGATAAATGCTGGTGGCGCGATGAAACACGGCCTTGCCCAGAGGACTGTCGAAATCCCAGAGCCACGCCGGACAGGCCAGCGCCACTTCCACGTCCCAGCCTCCGTCGGAAGCGGCCGAGATGCGAAAGGCGTCGTCGATGTCGCGCGTGGTCGCGCTGTCGATGCTGATGAAGGCCGTGTCTTCCGCCGGAGGCAGCGTCGAGCCGTCTTTCACAGCGTCGACAAGAGCCTTCGTTTCATCGGCGAAGGGTTCTTCCCAGGCCGTTCCCGCTTCATAGTCCGCGCGGTCGAGCCAGTAATTGTAATGTTCGGGCACAAGTCCCCACGTCATGGCCAGGAGCAGGGCAAGATGCGGATCGTCGGGCAAGCCCTTGGACACCTGCTTCCACAAAGCCTCATCCTCCACGGTCTCCGGATCTATCATGCGGGCGCGAAGCATGCGTTCCAGACGCTGACGCACCGGCTCTTCCGGCGCGCTGGACGGATCCGGCGCGGGATGACGTCCTATGCGGGCCTCCCACAGACGACGGAACCAGTCCGCTCCGCCGCAGACCATGGCTTCCCGCACGCGCGCGGCCTCCTCGGCCTGACGACGCGATTCCACCGTAGCCTCGTCATAAATCTCGAATTCCGGCGGCTGAAAGCGAAAATGCGTCTTGCACTGCAACAAGGCTCGGCCGCAGGCCGCCACGGCGTCGGCGTCGGGATTCGTATAGCCGAGCTCCGCGAACCATTCCGCCGGAGCCTTGTCCATTTCTCCCTGGGCCATTTCCCAGAGTTCCATGGGCGCGACTTCGGACGCGAGGCGTTCCCGGCGTTCCTTGTGCTTGTTCAGGAGCTCCACCACGGCGTCCTTGCTCTGCGTCGCAGGATAGGCCGGGCCGGCCCACGGAAGGATGCGCGACGGAGACAGCGTGGTTTCCCGGCGATTCGGCAGAAAAAGGCGCAGTTTGCCCTTCTGCTCCTCCATCACCCAGGCGATCTGGGGTTCGTTGCCCTGCATGAATTCCACGACGCATCCCGCGGCGGGGTTCTGCACAATATGCGATGCCATGTTTCCTTCCCGAAAAGGCAAAAACAGTGTAATCGGCCCCTGATTCCGAGAGATTCCGCCGCTCACGACGACGCGCGAACGACGCGGGGAAGGCCGAAAAAAGCCGACCGGAACTTTTCCGGCTGCAAACTCGAAATCATGCCATGCGTCCGCCGCGGATAACGCAGGATCAGACTTTCCGGACGTCGCCGGAAGGCATGAGCAGACCATTCATGACGATGCCGGGAAAGCTCGCGCCGTCCCGGCATCGACGTCATCAATGTCTGAAGGAACGCTGTCCCGTAAAGACCATGGCCACCTGCGGTTCATGTTCGTTGCAGGCCTGCACCACTTCCCAGTCGCGTATGGATCCGCCAGGCTGAGCGATGGCCGTCACGCCCTGCGCCATGACGACGTCCACGCCGTCGCGGAAGGGGAAGAAACCGTCGGAAACCACCACGGAGCCGATAAGCCCGCCCTTGCTTTCCCTGGTTTCGCGATTGATCTCTTCCAGCGTGGCCGCGGCTTCGGCGTCAGAAAGGGCCTTCTGCTGAAGTTCATACAGGGAAAGACCGGTGCGCTTGAAGGAAAGCACGTCGGCGTGCTTGGTGTAAGCCTTGTGAATGGCCAGTTCCGCGCAGCCCACGCGATCCTGTTCGCCGGTGCCGATGGCCACGGTGGCGCCGTTGCGGGCGAAGATGACGGAATTGGACGTCACGCCGGCTTCCACGGCCCAGGCGAACAGCAGGTCTTCGGCTTCCTGTTCCGTGGGCTTGCGGGCCGTAAACACGGTGCCGTCTTTCTTGGTCCCCGTGGCGGGGATGAAATCATCCACGCTCTCGATGCGGTTCACAAAGGACTTCTGCATCACGATGCCGCCGTCGGTGAGGCTCTTGAAATCGAGCATGGGGACGCCGCGCAGCTCTTCCAGACGCGCGAGCCCGGGCAGTTCGAAGATGCGCAGGTTCTTGCGGCCCTTAAGCACGTCCACCACGCCTTCTTCAAAGGCGGGAGCGGCGACCACTTCAAAATACTGGGAGGCGATGAGCTCGGCGCACTTCATGTCCAGAGGACGGTTCACCACCACCGCGCCGCCGAACGCCGCGATGCGATCGCACCAGAAGGCGTTGTTCAACGCGTCGAACAACGTGTCGGCCCAGGCCGCGCCGCAGGGATTGTTGTGCTTGAGAATGGCGGCCGCGGGTTTTTTTGTAAGATACTGGAGGATGTTGCAGGCGTTGTCCACATCGGTAAGATTGGTCTTGCCCGGATGCTTGCCGGACTGCACCATCTGCTGCTCCGTCAGCGCAGACACGATGCCCTGATGAGGAGAACGCCACTTGAGATTCGCCACCTTGTTCTCGCCTTCCACGAATTCATAGAGGGCCGCGGGCTGATCGGGGTTTTCTCCGTAGCGCAGGCCGCGCACTTCACCGCCCATTTCCCAGGTGCGCTTATGGTAGGTAAGGACGCTGTCTCCCAGCGTGATGGTCATGGTATCGGGGAAACCGTCCGCCACAATGGTGCGGTACATATCTTTCAGCTCGCTCATGTCAACTCCGCCTCGGCGATAAATGGTTGGATATAGCGCCCGCGACCTGCTGCCGCGCGGCGCGGGAACAACGCCGCGCGCGACGTCCGTTCCCTGAGGAGTCTGTCTTTTTATCATAAAAATCGAGGTCGGGCAAATTGGCGTTTTGCAGGGGGGCGGCGGAAGCGACGCCAAATTTCATTTGCCCACGTCAGCATTGAAGGGTATAAGCCAACTAATTCACCCGTGAGGAAAATAATGGAAAAAATGCTGCTTAAAATGGCCCGCCAGCTCAACGCCATGGATGAGGCGTCGCTCATGGCGCTGTGGAACAAATACATGCAACGAGTTCAGAATTTCGACGCCTCCCGGGAATGGGAAGAAGCGACCATCGCGCTTTCCCTGATCCAGGCCGTGCGCGGCAAGAATCAGTTGTTCAACACAAAATGGGAAGAGCGGGAAGCCCTTAAAAGTTTTCCCGAGGAACCCCGCCGCGACGATCTTCGCCCCTGGAGACGCATGCCCGACGAAAAAAAAGGGGAAAAAACCTCAGAAAAACCCAGGGCCAAGGTTCACCAGTTCCGCCCCCTCGCCTGACGTCGCGCCCGTCGTCGTCCGCTTTCCGGCGACGCTCATGCTCTTCCCGGTCACGGCGCGGCAAAGCGGAGATCATTCCGCGTCGCCGCGTTTTCCCGTACGACGCCATCGGCGGTCAACGTCGCGTCGTTTCCTTCCGCTGGCCTCCCCGCGCCTCAGAGCGTCTGGCAGTGCGGACACCAAACCGTGCTTCGTCCGGCCACGCGTCCGGAGCGCAGTTTCGTTCCGCAGACGACGCACGGTTCTCCCGCTCTGCCGTACACGCGAAAACGATTCTGAAACGCGCCCACGTCGCCCCGCGCCGTGCGATAATCCCTGATGGAACTGCCGCACTCGCGTATGGATTCGAGCAGCACTTCCGCCAGAGCATGATGAAGGCGACAAAGTCGATCTGCCGAAAGACTCTTTCCCGGCGCATCGGGGCGTATGCCAGCCCTGAACAGGCTTTCATCGGCGTAAATGTTGCCCACGCCCGCCACTACGGACTGATCGAGCAAAAGAGCCTTTACGGCCCGGCCCGACGAAAATCGCGCCGCAAACTCCCCCTCGGAGACTTCCAGAGGCTCCGGCCCGAGTTCCCGCCAAAAATTCCAGCTCTCCATTTCCCGCGTTGAGAGAGCCCTCACCTGCCCGAACTTGCGCGTGTCGTCAAAAAACAGCAGCCTGCCGTCATCCAGAGTAAAAACGACCCTCGTATGCTTTTCCGGTTTCGCGCCCGCCGGATAAACAAAAAGTCTGCCCGTCATGCGCAGGTGAAACGCCAGCGCCGTCACTTCGCACGGCGTTTCTCCGCAAAGCGAGGGACGCCCCCGCTCCACGCCGCGAACGGAATAAAAAAGCGGCCAGAGGGAGGCGGCTGTCGGCGCGGGAATCTCCTCATCAGGCGCAGAACGGGGGGACGATTCGCGGGACAAATACAGCAAAAGCAGCTTGCCCCGTCTGCCCGTTCCCACGACGGAAAGACGCCGATCGGCCACCGCTTCCGCCGCCGTCGCCCCCTGCCAGGAACCGGCGTTGAACACATCCACGCCCACAATCCGCCTTCCGCATACCTGCGGCGCCAGCGTGCGAGCCACGGTTTCCACTTCAGGAAGTTCCGGCATGACTGCCCCTCCGCGAAAAAACACCGCCGTCGGGCCTTGCAGCCACGCGTTTTCACGCCCAAACTCGCGGCCTTTCCCCGTCTCCGACGGACAAATGAGACAACACAAAAAAAGGAAGGAGCACCTGACGGCACCCCTTCCTCAAACGCCTTTTAGCCGGCAATCTTGGCCTTCAGAATCTTGAAGGCTTCATCTATGCCCTCAGGATTGCCGCCGCCGGCCTGAGCCTGATCGGGGCGACCGCCGCCGGATCCGCCGATGGCCGCGGCCACGTCGCGGATGAGCGCGGGCGCGGTGAAGCGGTCATGCAGGTCCTTGGAAACATAGAGTATCATCTGCGCCTTGCCGTTATCTTCCGACACCAGGCAGGCCACGCCGGAAGGCATCTTGGAGCGCACGTCGTCCATCATTTCGCGCAACGCCTTCACGTTCATGGAACCGGCCTTCACCGCCAGCACCTTGACGCCGGCGATCTCTTCCACGGCGGACATGACGTCGCCGCGGCTCGCGGCCTGAGCCTTGTCGAGTTCCTTGTGCAGCGTCTTGATTTCCTTCTGCATGGCTTCCACGCGGGAGGCGAAGTCAGAAGAGCGAACCTTGAGCAGCGAGCCAAGAGCGTTGAGCTCGGCGCGACGCTCGTTCATGACGTTGTAGGCGTTCCAGCCCGTGGCGGCCTCTATGCGGCGCACGCCGGCGGCCACGCCGCCTTCGGACAGAATGACGAAACTGCCGGCCTGACCGGTGCGGGAAAGATGCGTGCCGCCGCACAGCTCCATGGAACAGGGTTCGGCTCCCTCGGCGCCCATGCTGACCACGCGCACCTTGTCGCCGTACTTTTCATTGAAGAGGGCCATGGCCCCGGACTTCACGGCTTCGTCGTGCCCCATTTCGCGGGTGGTCACGGGATAGTCGGCCATGATCATGGCGTTCACCTCGCGTTCCACGGCGGCGATCTCCTCATCCGTCATGGCCGCGATGTGCGTAAAGTCGAAGCGCAGATGATCGGGCCCCACGGAAGAGCCGGCCTGATGCACGTGACTGCCGAGAACCTTGCGAAGCGCGGCCTGGAGCAGATGCGTGCAGGAATGGTTGCGGGCCGCGGCCACGCGGTCGCCTTCGGTGACTTCCATGGACACTTCCTGCTCGGCGCGCATGACGCCCTCGGCCACTTCTATCTGCTGCACGGTGAGCGTAGGCATGGGCTTCAGGGTATCGGTCACGCGGGCCTTGCCCTCTTCCGTGGTCATGAGACCGGTATCGCCGCTCTGACCGCCGGACGCGCCGTAGAAAGGCGTCTGAAGCGTCACCACGTAGCCTTTGGCGCCGGCTTCCAGCTTTTCCACGGGCAGGGCGTCCTCATCAAGGAGCGCCACGATGCGGCTGTCGGCCTTCAGGGTGTCATAGCCCACGAATTCCGACTGCATGCCTTCTTCCCGCAGTCCGCGGAAACGCGCCGCGAGATCCTTTTCGCCGGATCCCTTCCACGCCGCGCGGGCGCGGGCGCGCTGCTCCTGCATTTTTTCGGCAAAGCCTTCTTCGTCCACGGTGAAGCCGCGCTTGTAGGCCACGTCGGACACGATATCCAGCGGGAACCCGTAGGTGTCGTTCAGACGGAAGGCCACTTCGCCGGGAATCACGGTCTTGCCTTCGGCGGCAAGGCGCTCCAGCTCGCTGTCGAGCATGGCGAGCCCCTTGTCGAGGGTCACGCGGAAGCGGTTTTCCTCTTCAAACACCACGCGGGAAAGAAATTCGGCGTGTTCGCGCAGTTCGGGGTAATCGTCGCCCATGACTTCCACGACCTTGCCCACGGTCTTGTAGAGGAAAGCCTCGTGCAGACCCATGAGCGTGCCGAAACGCAGGGCGCGACGGATGAGACGGCGCAGAACGTAGCCTCGGCCTTCGTTGGAAGGCAGAATGCCGTCGGCGATCATGAAGGCGGCGGCGCGGCTGTGGTCGGCGATGACGCGAAGCGCGGTGTCCACGTCGTTGGTGTCGGGCGCGGAGAAGCTGTACTTCACGCCCGCGATGGAAGCCGCGTACTGAATGATATCCTGGAAGAGGTCGCAGTCGAAGTTGGAACGCTTGCCCTGGCACACGGCGGCGATGCGCTCCAGGCCCATGCCGGTATCAATGTTGGGATGTTCCAGCGGCACGCGCACGCCGGGTTCCTTCTGATCGTACTGCGTGAACACGAGGTTCCAGATTTCAAGGAAGCGGTCGCAGTCGCACTTGCCTATGCCGCAATTCGGGCCGCAGGCCATGTCCTCGCCCTGGTCGATGTAGATTTCCGAGCAGGGGCCGCAGGGGCCGGTGTCGCCCATGGTCCAGAAGTTGTCCTTCTCGCCCATGCGGGTGATGTGATCGGCGGGCATGCCCGCGATTTCCTGCCAAAGATTATACGCCTCGTCGTCGTTTTCATAAACGGTGACGTACAGCTTTTCGGCGGGCAGGTGCAGCTCCTCGGTCACGAACTTCCACGCAAAGGTGATGGCTTCGCGTTTGAAGTAATAGGCAAAGGAGAAGTTGCCCAGCATTTCGAAGAACGTATGATGACGCGCGGTGCGGCCCACGTTTTCCAGGTCGTTGTGCTTGCCGGAAACGCGCAGGCACTTCTGCGACGTGGCCGCGCAGCGGTACGAACGCCGTTCCTGGCCGAGATAGAGCTTTTTGAACTGCACCATGCCAGCGTTGGTGAAGAGCAGCGTGGGGTCGTCCTTGGGCACCAGCGACGAGGACGGCACGATGGCATGACCGTTCTTTTCGAAAAATTCCAAAAACTTGTGACGTATTTCCTTGGCAGTGAGCATATTCTCTCCCGATGAGGCCTTAGCGCGGCCTCTCATGAGGACGGGGGAAGAAACACTCTTCCCCCGGTCTTAATCCGTTCAGAGGCGGCAACACTGAGCCGCCGCGTCATCGCTTCAGGGAACGGCAAGGTCGGCCGAAGGCGACCCTGCGGCGCGTTCCCTCCCGCAATCAATAGCTTTCGTCGTAGCTGTCTTCGTCGCCGGGAACTTCGGCCGAAGGCGCGGAGGCGGACATATCCGCCCCGATGCCCAGATGTTCCTTGACCTTGGCTTCTATTTCATCGCGAAGGGCTATGTTCTCATTGAGCATGTCGCGCACTCTTTCACGGCCCTGCCCCAGCTTTTCGTCGCCGTAGGCGTACCACGCGCCGCTCTTGTCCACAATGCCCGCATCCACGGCCATGTCGAGAATTTCGCCCGCGCGGGAAATGCCCGTGCCCCAGATGATGTCGAACTTGGCTTCGCGGAAAGGCGGCGCCATTTTGTTCTTCACCACCTTGACGCGGGTGAGAGAACCGTAGGCTTCGTCCCTGTCCTTGAGGGTCTGCACGCGGCGAATGTCCATGCGCACGGAACTGTAAAACTTGAGCGCGTTGCCGCCGGTGGTGGTTTCAGGGCTGCCGTAGCCCATCTGACCTATCTTCATGCGGATCTGGTTGATGAAGATCACGCAGGTGCGGGACTTGTGAATGGTGCCCGTGAGCTTTCTCATGGCGTGCGACATGAGGCGCGCCTGACTGCCTACCTGCGTTTCGCCCATGGCGCCGTCGAGTTCCGCCTGGGGAATGAGGGCGGCCACGGAGTCGATGACCACGATGTCCACCGCGCCGGACCGAACCAGCATGTCGGCGATGTCGAGGGCCTGCTCGCCGTGATCGGGCTGAGAAATGAGCAGCTCGTCCGTCTTCACGCCGAGTCTGGCCGCGTAGGAAACGTCAAGAGCGTGTTCGGCGTCGATGAAGGCGGCCACGCCTCCCAGCTTCTGACATTCCGCGATGATATGCAGCGTGAGCGTTGTCTTGCCCGAAGATTCGGGGCCGTAGATTTCGGTCACGCGGCCGCGCGGCACGCCGCCGATGCCCAGCGCCAGATCGAGGCCGAGGGAACCGGTGGGAATGACCGGCACATGCACATGCGCCCCGTCGGACAGCTTCATGACGGCTCCCTGACCATATTTTCTTTCAATGGTGCTGAGGGCGGTCTTGAGCGCTTCGCGGCGGGCGTCTTCCGCGGAAACAAGAGGCTTCTTCGCCATGGATGACATCTCCTGAATTAGAGCGTGTTCCCGCACGGGCGCGTCGTTTCCGTTGCGCGCGCAAAGGCGCGTCGCGCCGTGGGGTCGTCGGCCTTTCCCTGAAAGGAAAACGCCTCAAGCAACGAACCTTAGCAAAAGGGCGTCCGGGGGGCAAGAGAAACACTTGCCAGCGCGCCGCATACCATCTATCTAAAGAGGCATGAAAAATTATGACGGCATAGCACTCTTTTCCGGGGGACTGGACAGCATCCTCGCCGCCCGGCTGCTTATGGAACAGGGCAGGACCATCAAGTGCCTGCACTTCTACTCGCCCTTTTTCGGCCATCCCGGCCGCGTGGAGCACTGGCAGGAGGTCTACGGACTCGACATCACTCCCGTGGACGCCAGCGAGCCCTTTGTGGACATGCTGCGGCGCGGCCCGGAACACGGCTTCGGCAGCGCCATGAACCCCTGCGTGGACTGCAAAATTCTTATGATGCGTCTCGCCAAAGAACGCATGGAAGAATACGGCGCGAAATTTCTTGTTTCCGGCGAAGTGTTGGGACAGCGGCCCATGTCGCAGCGTCGAGACACGCTCAACGTCATCCGGCGCGACGCCGAGGTGCGCGACATTCTGGTCCGGCCGCTTTCCGCCAGGCTGCTCGATCCCACGGCGGCCGAAGAATCCGGACTCATCGACCGTTCCCGCCTGCTGAGCTTCAACGGCCGCGGCCGCAAGGAACAGCTGGCCCTGGCCGAACGTTTCGGCATCGCCGAAATTCCCACGCCCGGCGGAGGTTGCAAACTCACGGAAAAGGAAAACACCCGTCGATTCTGGCCCGTTCTCTCCCGGCTCTCCACCCCCGACGTGAACGACTTTCTGCTGGCCGACGTGGGCCGTCAGTTCTGGCATGAAGACCGCTGGCTCACCATTGGACGGCACAAGTTCGACAACGAAGCCTACGCGGGACTCCTGCGGGAAGGAGATCTGCGCTTCAAGGTGGCCGGTTTTCCCGGTCCCCTCGCCGTGGGACGCAGCCCCCGCGCCTGGGACGAAAACGCCGTGCGGGAAGCCGCCGCGCTCGTCGCCTCCTATTCGCCCCGCGCCTGCAAAGCCAGCGACGAAGGCCAGCGCATCAGCGTGCGCGTGACCGCCCACGGCCAGACCGACATGGTGGAAGTGATCCCGAACCGGGAAACCGCTTTCCACGAACCCACATGGGAAACCGCGCGCGACGAACTGCACGCCCTGCGCAAGCCGGGGAAACACGGCGGAGACTGAAGCCGGACGCCCAAAACACACACGCCGCAAGACGTGCCCAGGAGAACACCGATGCCCACTGAACATCCCACTTCCGCAGAGTATCTGCGCAAAATCCTTCTTTCCCCCGTGTACGACGTGGCCCGCGTGACCCCGCTTGAGTACATGGAAAAACTTTCCGAACGCGTGGGCTGCCGCGTCAGCCTCAAGCGCGAAGACCTTCAGCCCGTGCACTCCTTCAAACTGCGCGGAGCCTACAATAAGATAGCCAAGCTCCCCGATGAGGCCAAAAAACGCGGCGTCATCGCCGCCTCAGCGGGCAATCACGCGCAGGGCTGCGCGCTTTCCGGCGCGAAACTCGGCGTCAAGGCCACCATCGTCATGCCCAGAACCACGCCCGACATCAAGGTCGACGCCGTGCGTCGCTTCGGCGGCAACGTGGTGCTCTTCGGCAACAGCTTCGACGAAGCCTACGCCGAATCCATGCGCCTCGCCAAAGAACAGGGCCTCACCCTCATTCCCCCCTATGACGACCCCGACGTCATCGCCGGCCAGGGCACCATCGCGCGCGAAATTCTGGAACAGGACAGCCGTCTCACCCACGTCTTCGTGCAGGTGGGCGGCGGCGGACTCGCCGCGGGCATCGCCGCGTACATCAAGCAGATTCTGCCTCAGGTGAAGGTCATCGGCGTGGAAGCCAAGGGTTCCGCCTGCCTCAAGGCCGCCTGGGAAGCGGGTCATCCCGTCACGCTGGATCGCGTGTCCCTGTTCGCCGACGGCGTGGCCGTGAAACGCATCGGCGACGAAACCTTCCGCGTTCTGCGCGACAATCTTGACGGCATCATCACCTGTTCCAACGACGAAATCTGCGCCGCCCTCAAGGACATCTTCGACGACACCCGCGCCATTGCCGAACCTTCCGGCGCGCTCTCCCTCGCGGGCCTGAAAAAATACGCCGCCGAACACGACGTCGCCGGCGCGCGCATGGCCGCCATTCTCTCGGGCGCGAACATGAACTTCCACACGCTGCGTTTCGTCTCCGAACGCTGCGAAGTGGGCGAACAGCGCGAAGGCATCATCTCCGTGACCATTCCCGAAAAGAAGGGTGCCTTCCTTGATCTCTGCCGCAAGCTCGGCAACCGCATGGTGACGGAATTCAACTACCGCTTCTCCGATCCCAAGCAGGCCGAGATCTTCACCTCCCTGCGCCTCACCGAAGGCATGGACGAGCTGGAACGCATCATAAACGGCCTGCGCGACGCGGGCTACAACGTGACCAACATGACGCGCAACACCTTCGCCAAAAGCCATGTGCGCTACATGATCGGCGGCCGCGCCCCCAGCGTGGTGAAAAACGAACACATTCTGAGCTTCCAGTTCCCGGAACGCACCGGCGCGCTGCTGCACTTCCTCGAAACGCTGGGAACGAACTTCAACGTCACCATGTTCCACTATCGCAACCACGGCGCGGAATACGGCCGCGTCGCCTGCGGTTTTGAAGTGGCTCCCGAACAGTGCGAAGAATTCTACGCGAACCTGAACAAGCTCGGCTTCGCCTGGTGGGATGAAACCGACAACGAGGCTTGCAAGAAATTCCTTGCGCCGCTCGACTGATCCGCATGACGACAGGAAAAAGGCCGCCTCCGGGCGGTCTTTTTTCATGTCCGCAGCCGCAATCCCCCCCTCCTGCCGCCGTACGACAACGGATGATGCGCCTTTGTTCCCGCGCGTTTTGACATCTCTTGCGATGTCGGTATAAGTTAGAACATATATGGTCCAAGGGACCAGCTCGTTCTTCTTATCTTTTCAAGGAGGGAAAGAAAGGTGAAACGTTTTCTCGCAGCCATGTGTCTGGGCATGATGGCCTTCGCCACCCAGGCTTCCGCCGCGGAGCCTGCCAAAATTCACATCGGCATCTGCACCGGCACGGTGTCCCAGTCCGAGGACGACCTGCGCGGCGCCGAAGCCCTTATCAAGAAATACGGTGACGTCGCCAACGGCGGCATGATCAAGCACATCACCTATCCCGACAACTTCATGACGGAAATGGAAACCACCATTTCTCAGATCGTCTCCTTCGCCGACGATCCCGACATGAAGGCCGTCATCGTCAACCAGGGCATTCCCGGCACCACCGCCGCTTTCCAGCGCATCCGCGAAAAGCGTCCCGACATCATGCTTCTCGTGGGCGAAGCCCATGAAGATCCCAACGTCATTGAAAGCGCGGCCGATCTGGCCATTAACGCCGACAACATTTCCCGCGGCTATCTCATCATCGCCGCCGCCAAGAAGTTGGGCGTCACCGACTTCGTGCACATTTCCTTCCCCCGCCACATGAGCTATGAACTGCTCTCCCGTCGCCGCAACATCATGGAAGTCGCCTGCAAGGATCTCGGCGTGAACTTCCACTTCATGAGCGCGCCCGATCCCACCTCCGACGTGGGCGTGGCCGGCGCCCAGCAGTACATCCTGGAACAGGTTCCCCAGTGGCTCGACAAGCTCGGCCCCAAGACCGCGTTCTTCTGCACCAACGACGCCCACACCGAACCTCTGCTCAAGCGGCTCACCGAAGACAAGGGCGGCTATTTCATCGAAGCTGACCTGCCCTCGCCTCTGATGGGCTATCCCGGAGCCCTGGGCATCGATCTCGCCGACGTGTCCGGCAACTTCCCCGCCATTCTCAAGCGCGTGGAAGACACCGTCATCGCCAAGGGCGCGGGCGGCCGCATGGGCACCTGGACCTATTCCTACGGCTTCACCAACTCCCTCGGCCTCGGCGAACTCGCCATCAAGTACGCCAAGGAAGGCGTGACCGGCGGCCGCAGCTTCCGTCGTCATTTCAAGAAGGAAGACGTCTTCGAAGCGTACAACGCCGCGACCCCCGGCTCCACCTGGAGCGGCGGCTACTATGTCGACATCGCCACCGGCAAGGAAAAGAAAAACCACGTTCTGGTCTTTGAAGACCTGTACATCTTCGGCAAGGGCTACATGCACATGACCGAAGTGCCCGTGCCCGACAAGTATAAGAAAATCAAGTAAGCGGACACAACAAGAGGGAAGGTTTCAACCTTCCCTCTTCCGTATCCGGCGACCTCTTTTTCCGTCGCGCCGGGGCATTAAAAAGAAAACAAGTATAACAAAAGGTTATCTTTGGCGGTATGGTCACCGCCCGGTCTCCGAAACGGCTTTTGCCGTTTTTATTTTTTTGTGCTACGCTATTGACTGCGTTTTTCTGAAACGCCTCAAGCAACAAAAGTCTCCGCGTCACACCTTTCCCCGATTCCCACGCAGGCGGAGGCTCATTCCCTAGAAAAAGAGGTCCTATGGGCGCAGAAGATCCATTGCTTCGCGTAGAAGGTGTCGGTAAGGCGTACTTTTCCAACCGGGTGCTGAAGAACGTCAACTTCACTCTGGGAAAAGGGCGCATTCTCGGCCTGGTCGGCGAAAACGGGGCGGGCAAGTCCACCCTTATGAACATTCTTTTCGGCATGCGCGTCATCCAGGAAACCGGCGGATATGAAGGAAAAATTCTGATAGACGGTCAGGAAGTGCGCTTCCGCAGTCCCATGGACGCCCTCAAGGCGGGCATAGGCATGGTGCATCAGGAATTTTCCCTTATTCCCGGTTTCACCGTCGCGGAAAACATCGTGCTCAATCGCGAAACCCTGGTGTACAACCCCCTCGTGGAAGCGTTCGGCGATCGCCTGACCACGCTCGACAGAGCGTCCATGACGCGAAGAGCCGACGAAGCCATCTCCCGGCTCAACATCGAGCTTGACAGCTCCACCCCCATTTCCGAACTTCCCGTGGGCTATAAGCAGTTCACGGAAATCGCCCGCGAAATCGATAAGAAAGGAACGCGCCTGCTCGTGCTGGACGAACCTACCGCCGTTCTCACCGAAAGCGAGGCCGACATTCTGCTCGACTCCATGCGCCGCCTGGCCGCGCAGGGCATTTCCATCATCTTCATCTCCCACCGTCTTCAGGAAGTGATGAGCGTATGCGACGACATCGTCATCCTGCGCGACGGCGAAGTGGTCCTTCAGACCACGCCTTCCCAAACCAGCGTCCGTCAGATAGCGAGCGCCATGGTGGGGCGTAAGATAGACCGCGCCGAAAACTCCGGCGAAGAACGCCGCCACTCCGACGTCATCGCCATGGACATCAAACATCTCTGGGTGGACATGCCCGGCGAAACGGTGCGCGACGTGAATCTCTCCGTGTATGAAGGCGAAATTCTCGGCATCGGCGGCATGGCCGGTCAAGGCAAGCTCGGCATCGCCAACGGCATCATGGGTTTTCATCCCGCCGGCGGCTCCGTGACCTTCCATGGACAGACCGTGGAGCTCAACAATCCGAGTTCTCCCCTGTCTCTCGGCATTTCCGCGGTGTCCGAGGACAGACGCGGCGTGGGACTGCTGCTGGAGGAATCCATCGCCTGGAACATCATCTTCACCTCGCTCCAGACCCAGAAACGCTTTCTCAAGAGCTTCGGCCCGCTGAAAATACGCGACGAGGAAGCCATAGCGGCCTGCGCCCGCAAATACATTCACGATCTCGAAATCAAGTGCACGAGCGAAAAACAGCATGTGCAGGAACTTTCCGGCGGCAATCAGCAGAAAGTCTGCCTCGCCAAGGCCTTTGAGACGAAACCCAAACTGCTCTTCGTGGCCGAGCCCACCCGCGGCATCGACGTGGGCGCGAAAAAAGTGGTGCTGGACACGCTCAAACGGTACAACCGCGAACACGGCATGACCGTGGTGGTCATTTCCTCCGAACTTGAGGAGCTGCGTTCCGTCTGCGACCGCATCGCCATCATCGATAAAGGCGCGGTGGCCGGCATACTGCCCGCGAGCACGCCTTCCGAAGCCTTCGGCTATCTGCTCATGGGCGCCGGCGCGGCCGAGGCCGAAAAGGCCGCGGCTGACAATTCCAACGGTACGGAGGCGGCAAGCGCATGAACCGCATCAAAAAATTCATAGAAGAAGCCGGATGGCCGCGCATACTCATCGCGGTTTTTCTGGTCGTGCTGTTTCTGGTGGCGCCCTTCGTGGGCGTGCCCGTGGACGCCGCCCTCAGCGACACCCTCGTGCGCTTCGGCATGAACGGCGTGCTCGTGCTCGCCATGGTTCCCATGGTGCAGTCCGGCTGCGGATTGAACTTCGGCCTTCCTCTGGGCATCATCGCCGGCCTGCTCGGCGCGGTGACCAGCGTGGAACTTGAAGCCAAGGGCATCCCCGGCGTGTTCACCGCCATGCTCATCGCCACGCCCATCGCCGTCGTTCTCGGCTGGGGCTACGGCCTGCTGCTCAACAAGGTCAAGGGCGAAGAAATGATGATCGCCACCTATGTGGGCTTCTCGTCCGTGGCGTTCATGTGCATCATGTGGCTCGTTCTGCCCTATTCCAGCTCCAACATGGTCTGGGGCTACGCGGGCGTGGGTCTGCGCACCACGGTTTCGGTGGAAGAATTCTGGCAGCGCGCCATCAGCGACGTCGCCGCCTTCAACATCGGCGACGCCTTCTATTTCCCCACGGGCATGTTCCTGTTCTTCCTGCTGCTGTGCGGCGTCATGTGGATATTCATGCGCACCCGCACGGGCACGGCCATGACCACCGTGGGCTCCAACCCCGATTACGCCCGCGCAAGCGGCGTCAACATCAACCGCATGCGCACCCTTTCGGTCATCCTTTCCACATGGCTGGGCGCGCTCGGCATCATCGTGTATGAGCAGAGCTTCGGCTTCATTCAGCTCTACATGGGACCGTTTATGATGGCCTTCCCCGCCGTGGCCGCGCTGCTCATCGGCGGCGCGTCGGTGAAAAAAGCCTCCATCGTCAACGTCATCGTCGGCACGTTTCTCTTCCAGGGCATCCTGACCATGACTCCTTCGGTCATCAACAGCATGCTTCAAACCGACATGTCCGAAGTCATCCGCATCATCGTCTCCAACGGCATGATTCTCTACGCCCTGACCCGTGTGACAAAGGTAAGATCATGAAAAGTTCGTCCGGCGGCAATGCCGTCAAACTCTTCTGCATGCGCAACGCGGTGCCCATCGTCTTTCTGCTGGTGAGTTCCGTCGGCATCTACTATTCCCAGTTCACGGCCGAGTATCTGATTCAGGAAATGCTGACCAGACTCGCCAGAAACTCCTTCCTCGTGCTTTCGCTGCTCATTCCCATCATGGCGGGCATGGGCCTCAATTTCGGCATGGTGCTCGGCGCCATGGCCGGACAGATAGGACTCATCTTCATCAGCGACTGGAATATTTCCGGTCTCTACGGCATGACCCTGGCCGCCCTCATCGCCACGCCTCTGGCCATTCTTTTCGGCTGGATGTGCGGCGTGGTGCTCAATAAGGCGCGGGGCCGGGAAATGGTCACGTCCTACATCCTGGGCTTCTTCATGAACGGCGTCTATCAGCTCGCGGTGCTTTACGGATTCGGCAGCCTCGTGCCCATCCTGAATCCGGAACTCGTGCTTTCCCGCGGTTACGGCATCCGCAACGTGACCAATCTGGACAACATCCGCGGCACGCTCGACAACGCCATTGAACTGGAAATCATGGGCATCCACGTTCCGCTGGCCACTTTCCTGCTCATCGGCCTGTTCTGCGCCTTCATCGTCTGGTTCCGCCGCACCAAGCTCGGACAGGACATGAGAGCCACGGGACAGGATCTCTCCGTGGCGCATTCCGCTGGCATTCCCGTCATGCGCACGCGCATCATCTCCATCGTGATATCCACCGTGCTCGCCGCCTACGGACAGATCATCTTCCTTCAGAACGTGGGCACGCTGAACACCTACAACAGTCATGAACAGGCGGGCGTGTTCGCCATCGCCTCCCTGCTGGTGGGCGGAGCCACCGTGGCCCGCGCCTCCATTCTCAACGTGTTCACGGGCGTTCTGCTCTTCCACCTCATGTTCGTAGTCTCGCCCATGGCGGGCAAGTATCTGGTGGGCGACGCGCAGATAGGCGAATACTTCCGCGTCTTCGTCTGCTACGCCATCATTTCCCTCGCGCTCGTGCTGCACGCGTGGCGCCGACACGCCGACAAGGAACGCGCCCGAGCCGCCCTGCGCGGCGAAGCCGGAGGTGCCGCATGAACGAGTTTCCCAGCCGCAGACGCGTCATCCTCAAACATATCCTCGTCAACTGCGTCATCGTCGCGCTGCTCATAGCCCTCGGCGTCTGGTGCTACACGCAGGGAAAAACCTATAAGATCTCTCTGGGCAATTACGCCTACACCGGAGAGGACGGCCAGGAATACCCCGCGCTGGAAGCCGTGGAAGTCATCATCGACGACAAGGAGCCCGTGTTCCTGCTGGAAGACGACAGCGGCACGGGCGAAGCCACCGGCAGAAGTCATACCATGGTCATCGAACTTCTGGACGAAAAAGACAATCCCATAGAAAGCCGCTCGCTCCAGTTCAGCATCGCGGATCTGGACGACAATCTGGACGTCAACGTCGCCGAATTCTGGCGGAAAGCCAAATAATCGGCACCGTTTCTAAAACTCGACGCGGCGTTTTTCCTGTGAGAAAAACGCCGCGTTTTGTTATCTCCTCCGTCCGTCGAAAAGCCATATCCTCTTCGCCGAAAACTACGTCGAGAACGCCGTCCGCCCCTCCAGGGCACCCGCGCAATACACAAGCGGCTCGACGAAACCTTCCACGTCTTCTTTTCCGCGGCGAGACGCAGGCCCCCTGACAAAAGCCATTGGCTTTTCTGGCAACGGCCGCCTCGCGCCGTGAATCCGTTTCCGGCGACAAAAAAGGAGGGACGCCTCCCTCCTTTTCTCCTGCGAGATTCCTCGCCGATCGCTTTGCGCCTCGCGACGCCCTCCGCGATCCACGTTTTCTCCGATGGCTAATCGTTTTCTTTTCCCAGCAGCGCGCGAGCGAAATCGTGCGGATCGAACGGCCGCAGATCTTCCATCTTTTCCCCAAGACCGATAAAGGTGATGGGCAGTTCAAACTGACTGGCCACGGCAAGAGCCACGCCGCCCTTGGCCGTTCCGTCCAGCTTGGTGAGAATGATTTCATTCACGCCGCTGGCGTCCTTGAACATCTTGGTCTGCTGAAGGGCGTTCTGCCCCGTCGTGGCGTCAATCACAAGAATGGTGCGATGCGGCGCGCCGGGATGCTTTCTCTCCACCACCATGCGGATCTTGTGCAGCTCATCCATCAGATTGGACTTGGTGTGCAGACGGCCGGCCGTGTCGATAAACAGCACGTCATACCCGCCGCGCAAAGCAATGTCCATGGCCTCGAACGCCACGGCCGCGGGATCGGCCCCCATGCCCTTGGCGTGAAAATCCGCGCCAATGCGTTTGGCCCACACTTCCAGCTGCTCTACGGCCGCGGCGCGGAAGGTATCGGCGGCGGCGATAAGCACTTTCTTGCCCTGCATACGGGCGCGATAGGCCAGTTTGGCTATGGTCGTGGTTTTGCCCACGCCGTTGACGCCTACCATGAGGATGACCTCAGGCGGGTTCACTGCGGCGATGCGGCGCGGCGTCTTGAATATGGCCTCCACCTCCTGTTCCAGGAGAGGCATGAGGCCGTCGGGCGTGGTCACGCCTTCCTCGCGGGCGCGCTCCTTCAAACGACGCACGAGCGCGAGAGAGGGCTCGGCTCCCATATCGGCCATGATGAAGAGCTCTTCCATCTCTTCCCAGAAATTCTGGTTGAGCTCCGAATGGCCGGCCATCAGCGCGGCCAGCCCCTGACCGAAACGGGCCCGCGTGCGCGCCAGACCGCTTTGCAGCTTGGAAAACAAACGATCGCGTTCGTCTTCCTCGTCCTCCATATCGAGAGCGAGAGCCAGACGATACTGCAATTCCGAGCGAAAGTCCTCCAGCCAATGATAATCCATGCGTTCCAGCCAGCCGCGGAAATCATCCAGAAAGGCTCTGGCTTCGTCATCCGGCGTTTCAAGCGCGCGCAGCAGAAAGGCTAAACGCTTCCACAAAAGATCGTCCGCCTCTTCCACGCCGTCCAGCACTATGGCCAGCCATGCAGAAAGACGAGGCTCGGCCTGACGAAGCGCCAGGGCCAGGGTCTCCTCTTCTTCGCTGCGAGCGAGCGGTTCAGACGAGCCGGACGCGGATGCCGTCTTGGACGACGGCTCGACGGTCGGGTCGTCCCCCGGAGAACAGGTTGCGGATGCCGTCTCAACATGGGCGGTCGCGCGTTCCGAACCTTCCGGTTCCTCCGCGGAAACCGGTGCCTCTTCCGCCGCGTCCCGCTCTTCGGAAGCGGCGGCTTGCGGGGACTCCTCTTCCGACGGCGTTGCGACCGGAGACTTTTGGAGCTCTTCCGCCTTGGCGGCCTCAACGGTCTTTTCGACTTCCGCGCCGCCTCCGGAGAAAAACTTTTTAACGGCGGAGAAAAATCCCATGACGCACCTCTGCTCTGCTACTTGTTACGAATGACCTTGACGGTATCGCCCACCTTGACGCGGGTGGACTGATCCATGCCGTTGAGAGCCAAGAGCTCCATGGGCTTCATGTTGAACTTGCGGGAAATGCTCCACAACGTTTCGCCGTTCTGCACGCTGTATTCCGCGACTTTGCTTGTCGTCTTGGCGGGCGCGGCCTTGCGGACGGGCGCGTTCTTGGACGCGGAATTCCGGGCCACGGCCGTCGTTTTGCCGGAAGGAATCTTCAACACCTGGCCGGGGGAAAGTCTGCTCAGAGCGTCCTCGCCGCCATTGACGGCGCAAAGTTCGTCAAAGGTAATGCCATACTTGCGGGAAATGGCGTACGCCGTTTCGCCGGACTGCACCGTATGGGAGGCCAGCCGCGAAGAGGTTCGTCTGGCCGGCGCCGCCTTCGCCACCGCCGCGGGCGCGGAAAGACGGATGACCTGTCCCACGCGCAGCGTGCCGAGCTTGGCCGCGCCGCCGTTGGCGGCGTACAGCTGGTCAAGATCCATATCGTACTTGCGGGCGATGGCCGTCAGGGTGTCGCCGCTCCGCACGGTGTAGGTGGCGGGAACGGAGCGGGCCGACGAACGTTTTTTCAGTTCCGCCAGCGCGTTGGAGGCGTGATCGCCGCCCTTCGAGCCGCGGCGGACGGAAGTGGAAGCCACAACGGCGTCGCGCGCGGGAGCCGCGGGGATCACCGCGGGCAAAGAACGGCCGTTGACGGGCAGACGCAGACGCTGTCCCCGTTTAAGCTTGCCGGGATTGAGCTGCTTGATGACGGAAGACGGCACGCCGGTTCGGGAGCTCACTTTGGCGAACGAGTCGCCCCGCGCCACCGTGTAATAACGCCATCCTGCGCCGGAAATCGTCCCACGCAGCAGCTGTCTCGCCAGAGCTTCCTTATTTTTGGGCACATACACGGTGGACGTGCGTCCGGCGGGAGAAATGGACCGCAAAAACTGCGGATTATAGGCCAGAAACTCCTTCCAGTTCATGCCGAGACGACGGCTCAGCTCCACAAGATCGGTCGCGGGCCTGGCCGTGACGCGGGCCACGGGAACAAGCACAGGATGCTCGTCGTCGGGCGCGGAAGGCTGGATGCCCAGCGTGTCGGCGTTGCGCATGATTTTGGAAATGGCAAGAAAACGGGGCACATAAAGCGCAGTTTCCTCACGAAGCTGCAAGCTGTAATCCAGCGTGTCGTTTTTCTGAATGATCTCGTGCAGCTTGCTCGCGCCCGTGGCTTCCTTGGCTCGGCCTATCTTGCCCTCGCCGCCGTTGTACGACGCCACGGCGAGATGCCAGTCATGAAAAATGTCGTACAGGCGGGCCAGGTAGCTTGCCGCCGCTTCCGTGGAACGATAAGGATCGCGGCGTTCGTCCATCCACCAGTCCTGACGCAGCCCGTACGCCTTGCCCGTGGAAGAAATGAACTGCCACATGCCCACGGCGTTGGATCGAGACACCGCAAAGGGATTGTATCCGCTTTCCAGATAGGCCAGATACGCCAGATCTTCGGGAAGCCCGCGGGAACGGAACACGCTCTTGGTATAGTTCAGATAGGGAATGCTGTTGCGCAGAAAATTTTCCATGGTTCCCCGCCGTTCGCGCGAGTACTTCACGAAGTGATAGCGCACCTGCCTTTCCATGGCCGGACTCAGATTTCTGTCCAGTTTCGACGTGCTGGAATAGGCCTTTTTCTCCGCCGAGGTCAGAGAAGAAAGAGACCCCAGATCCACGGCTTCCTGACGGGCCTCGGCGGAAAGCAACTCCGGAGACTCCGCCGTCTG
This sequence comes from uncultured Mailhella sp., assembly GCA_944324085.1. Taxonomy (GTDB): domain Bacteria; phylum Desulfobacterota; class Desulfovibrionia; order Desulfovibrionales; family Desulfovibrionaceae; genus Mailhella. Next base: position 44,855 of record CALUUX010000043.1, read on the forward strand.
CTGTTTTCCGCAACCCGACAGTATCATCAGCACCGCCATTCCCGCGAGGGGAAGGCGGCACAGTTTACCAAATTTCATATCTGCGCTCCGTCATTGTGGACTTGCATCTCGAACAAAAGCAGGATACCAGCCAAGAAGCAGCGCGCGTCACAGGTCGACTCGCCGACCGAAAAAGACCAAACCGCATCGTCGGAAAACTTCGTTTTTCCGCGAACGCGGACGGCTTACGGGAAAAAGAAAGGTCTGTTTCCGGCGCCCTGCTTCCCATAAGGGGCAAGAATAGCTTGAAAGGGGCGGAGATTCAATCGGCCGCAAACGCGCCATGCCCGATTTTTTAACATTATCTAGCGGAAATAATTTATAATGTTGACCACTGACAAAGATATGGAAAATTTTTTGCCGGGCCTGAAACCCGTCCTGGAACTGCTGGAACGCGAACCGGAACGCGTGGACATGGTCTACGTTCGAAAAGGGCGCGCCAGCGCGGAAAGCGCCAGACTGCTCGACCTGTGCCGCGAATACGGCGTGCGCTTCTCGCTCGTGAATGATGACGTTCTTTCGCGCATGGCGGCAAAGGCCGGCCATCAGGGCGTTATCGCGCGTCTGCGCGACGCCGCGTTCATGCCGTGGGAAACGTTTCTTGAACAGGCGGCGCGCGCTCCCCTTCCCCTCATGGTGGCGCTCGATCAGGTGCAGGATCCTGGCAACGTGGGCACGCTGGCCAGAACGCTTTTCGCCATGGGCGGAGCCGGACTCATTCTGCCCAAGCACAACAGCGCGTTTCTCGGCCCCGGGGCGCGGCGATCCGCCGCTGGCGCGCTGGAACGCCTGCCCATCACGCAGGTGGTCAACCTGTCCCGCGCGGTGAAAGAAGCGCGGGAGGCGGGCTTCGTCACCTGCGCCGCGCAAAAAGTGGAAGACAGCGTGAATCCCCTCACGGAAAAACTTCCGCTGCCCGCCCTGCTGGTGCTCGGCAACGAAGACAAGGGCGTGCGCCCAGGCGTGCTCAAGCACTGCGAATGCAGCCTGTGCATTCCCTTCCGTCGCGATTTCGACTCGCTCAACGTCGCGCAGGCCGGAGCCATACTCATCGCCTGCTTCGCGCGCTCGCTGGAACTGTAGTGCGAAAATCCCGCCGCGCCCCTTGCCGGCTCTAGACCTTGACCGGTCTCGGACCAAAAATCTCCGTGCCCACGCGAACGATGGTGGCGCCTTCCTCTATGGCCTCCCGATAGTCTCCCGACATGCCCATGGAAAGCTCCGGCAGATCCAGACCGAAACGACGCTCCATCTCGTCGCGCAGCTCGCGCAGACGAATGAAATACGGACGCGCGGCCTCCCCTTCGCCGCAGCGAGGCGGCAGACACATGAGTCCGCGCACTCTGAGTCCCGCCCCTTCCGCGGATATCAATCCCTGCGCAAGAAGCTCTTCAAAAAGTCCGGCGAGATCCGCAGGGCGCACGCCCGACTTCTGCGGCTCCTCACCGATGTTCACCTGCACGAGCTCGTCCTGCGCGCCTCCTTCGGGCAGACGCCGCGCAATGGCGCGGGCGAGTTCCGCTCTGTCCAGCGTGTGCAGCAGCGCGAAACGACCGGCCACGTCCTTGGCCTTATTGGTCTGCACCGGGCCTATGGCGTGCCAGCGGATATCCAGATCGGAAAGTTCTTCCTGCTTGGCGCGGGCTTCCTGGATGTAATTCTCCCCGAAGTCCTTCTGCCCGAGACGGCAAAGCTCGGCGATGGCCGACGCGGGATGAAACTTCGATACCGCCACAAGACGCACGCTTCCGTTCTCTCGTCCGGCCTTGCGCGCGGCCTCGGCCATTCCGTCCAGCACTCCTCTCCAGCGTTCTTCCAGCGACGTCATTTCCGATCAGCCTTCTTCACCCTTCAGGGCCTTGATGTTCCTTGAAAAAAGGGCCGCCCGGAGGCGACCCGAAAAACTATTCTTCGTCCAATCCGAGATCGTGGAGCAGTTCGGTGTCTTCGGCCCAGTTATCCTTCACCTTCACCCAAAGCTGGAGATGCACCTTGCCCCCGATGAGCTTCTGAATGTCGCGCCTGGCTTCCGTGCCTATCTCCTTGATGGTGGCGCCGGCCCGGCCGATGACCATAGCCTTGTGCGACGGACGCTGCACGAAAATCACCGCGTGAATGACGGTAAGATCGCGTTCCGGATCCTCCTCCCACGCCTCGATGTCTACGGCCGTGGTGTAAGGCACTTCCTGACGCAAACGTTCGAACACCTTTTCGCGAACGATTTCCGCGGCGAGAAAACGCGTGGGCGCGGTGGAAAGCTGATCTTCGGGGAACTGCGACGCGCCCTCCGGCATCATGCCCACGATGATCTTCTTCAGATCCTCCAGGCCGTCCTTGGTCAACGCCGACATGGGAAAGATCTCGGCCTTTTCGAAATACTCCTGAAGCTTCACCAGCAGCGGCAGCATGCGGGACTTGTCATGGAACAGGTCGACTTTGTTCACCACCACCAGCAGAGGACGCTCATCTCCGGCGAGAGCGTCGCGCAACGACTGAATGTCTCGCTCGAGAAATTCCGGCCTGCGGATATAAAGCTCGGCGTCGAGCACCAGCATCACGGCGTGCGCGGCCGCCATGCTCTGCCACGCGGCCTGACTCATCATCTTGCTCAGATGGCCGCGCTGCTGCTGACGGGAATGGTTCACGCCGGGGGTGTCCATGAAAATGACCTGCGCGCCCGGTTCCGACATAATGCCCACCACGCGGCTGCGCGTGGTCTGAGGCTTGGAAGTCACGATGCTGATCTTCTGTCCCAGCAGCGCGTTGAGCAGCGTGGACTTTCCCGCGTTGGGCGGCCCCATGAGGGCGACCCATCCGCAACGATGTTCATTCTGTATCTTGGCCATGTTGTCTCCGATATATCAAAGTATGCGGACAGGCCCGCGCCAAGAGGTCGCGGGTTCCGCCTGTCGGTGAAAAGGATTTTTCAGCTTGAACTACGCGGGGCTGAACGTCAAGAGTCTATTGCCGGGCCTCCCCCGGAAGCGGACAGGATTCTTCCAGCCACGCGCAGAATTCATCCATGGCCGGACCGTGATCAAAACCCATAATGTGACCCATGCCGTGAGCGAGCAACCTTCGCGCGTGAACGGCCACGTTCTGCCCGTACAGCACGCACTCGCGCTCCAGCGTGTCCGCGCTGAGAAAAAGCGTGCCGAGCTCGCCTTCCTCTCCGGGAAAGCTCAAAATATTGGTGGGGCCGGAGCAGCCCAGATTGCGAAGATTCACCGCGGCTATGTCGCCGTCCCCGGCCACGATAAGGCAGACGCCCAGCTTTTCCGGCTCAACGCCCTTCCCGCTTTCGCCCGCTCGCGGACCGTTGCTCTGGCCGGGCAACATGCCCGCTTCGCCCGCGGCTTTGCGCATGGCGGCCAGCCACGCCAGCCACTCGCGGCGACAGAACCGGCACGGACGGCGCATGTCCACCACAAGCCCGATAACGTCGCTCATGCCTTTTTCTCCGAAACGTTCCCGCCCGCGCCGGAAGACCCGGACGAGCCGTCCTTTTCTCCGACTTCGCGTTCCGCGCCGGCCGAACGCTTTTCCGCCCGTCCCTTGTCGGGCGACGAAATCACCCATTCCGGCCGCAGCTCTTCGGCTTCTTCCCGGCGACATTCCTCGCTCTTTCCCTTGTTCTTATGGGGATCCGGCTTTTCTTCCGGATAGGCGATGCGCTGATGGAACAGACCGATGATGATGCGCACAAAGCTGTCGATGAGCTTATTCAAATCGCGGAAGGTCAGGTCGGATTCGTCGAGCTGCCCCTCGGCGTACACGCCCTTCACGATCTTGGTGACGTGCGCCCGGATGCGCGCGGGCGTGGGATCGACCAGCGTGCGGCTGGACGCTTCCACGGAGTCGGCCAGCATGACGATAGCGGCCTCCTTGGTCTGAGGCCGGGGCCCGGGATACGAATAGTCCTGGAGCCTCGGATTTTCTCCCATCTGCAACGCCTTGTTATAGAAGAACATGGCTCCGCGCGTGCCGTGATGCTGCACGATGATATCGGTTATCTCTCGTCCGAGATGATATTCTTCCGCCAGCTCCGCGCCCTGCTTGACGTGGGAAAAAAGAATGAGCGCGCTCATGGCCGGAGACAGCTTGTCATGCGGATTGGGGCCGCCGAACTGATTTTCCACAAAATATTCGGGGCGGGAAATCTTGCCAATGTCGTGATACAACGCGCCCACCTTGCAAAGCAGGCTGTTGGCGCCGATGGCCGCGGCCCCCGCTTCCACGAGATTGGAAACCACGAGAGAATGATGATAGGTGCCGGGCACCGTCATCATCAGTTCCTGAAGAAGCGGGTGTTCCAGATTCATGAGCTCCATCATGCGGAAACGCGTGGTGTAGCCCATGAGCATTTCCAGCACGGGACTGAGCGCGAACAGCAGAAACAGCGACCCCACGGCGTTGCACGCGAGCGCGAGCAGAAGGAACGGAAGCTGCGCCCATTCAAGATGGATGAACAGCGCGGCGCCGAACCCGGTCATAAGCATCCAGAGAAGCAGCGGCACGAAGCCCCACACCACATCCTGCCTGTTCTGCGAACGCAGCACCAGCCAGGTATTGGTCATGGACGACATGAAATAGAAGAAAAACAACGCGATGTCGCCACGGAAAATGACCGTGGCGAAAAAGGAAAGCAGAAGTCCCACGGTGCAGTAGCGACGCGCCGCAAAAATAAGCGCGGCAAGTCCCGTGCCGCCCGCAACGGGGAAGGCGAACGCCAGAATATGCGCCATGGACGCGGACGCCGCCGCCATAAGCACATACATGGTGCACCACGCCGCCGCGCCGAACACCACGAGCAGCAGCGCGATAAGATTCTGATCCTTGGTGCGCAGCACCGTGCCCTTGTTGCCGCTCGGCGTGATGAACAATCCCAGAAGCAGGAAAAAGCCCAGCACCACGCATCCGCCGAACACATGCCAGTCCACCACGTCAGGCATGGCGCGGAACAGAGCCTGCAATTTTATCTGCTGCTCATGGGTCACCATGTCGCCCGCGCGCACCAGCACCTCGCCGGGCTGCACCTTGTAGAACACCGGCTCCACGGCGGCGAGCATTTCTTCGTTGCGCTGGTTCGTCACTTCCTGATTGACGGCCAGCGTGGGCACCACCATGAGGGGCATCACGTCCTGAAGCGCGACCTTGGCCCGGGAATTGAGCTTTTCCTCGGCGCGGAGCTTGCGCCCCAGAGCCACCTTGAACGAACGCAGATCCTTCAGCCCTCCGGCCTGCGTGCGCAACACCTCCGTTCCGCTGTCCAGATCGCGCACAATGACGGCGTTGTCGGTATTGGCTATCTGGCGCATGTCGGCGATGACGCCGTTGGAGAGCGTGGATTCCATCCATGGAATGAGCGTTCCCAGCATGTATTCCTGCACATAGGAGGCCGTCAGCTGCCGGAACGCGGAGGAAGAAACGTCGGAAAGATGCCGTTCGTTGAACGCGCGACGCACGTTCTCCAGGCCCGCGCTGTCCAGCCCGCGCTTATTGATGGCGTCGAGCAGACCGAGGCTTTCCTCCCGAAAACTCGCCAGAGCTTTCTTATCGATGTCGAACACCATGGGCTGCAGGGCGAGAGCCCTGTCCCTGCGCAACTGCGTGGCCTGCGGATCTTCCACGAGAAGATCCCTGTCGGAAACCACGTCATGCGCGGCGATTTCCCCGGCGGGGTACACCACGCGAGCCGTGCGCCCCGGCTGAATGGCGCACAAAAGGGACATCAGTACCAGTGCGGCGGCCAGAGACACCAGGCCCCAGTCGTGATGATGATGCATGAACATGGAACGGGAATGTCCCAGGAGCTGGGAAACGCTGACCGGCGATATCTTCCTAGTTTTTTTCATAAATATCGTAGGCTTCCACAATACGTCCCACCAGGGGGTGGCGTACCACGTCGGAACTGCGGAACTGATGAACGGCCACGCCGCGCACGCCTTCGAGCACCTTCAGCGCGTGAACGAGGCCGGAACGGGTCTCCCCTTCCTTTTCTCCGTCCTTGAGAAAGGCCTTGTGGATGGGCGGAAGGTCTATCTGCGTGACGTCGCCGGTGACCACCACTCTGGAGCCGAAGCCCATGCGGGTAAGAAACATCTTCATCTGTTCGCGCGTGGTGTTCTGCGCTTCGTCGAGGATAAGAAAAGCGTCATTGAGCGTGCGTCCGCGCATGAAGGCCAGCGGCGCGACTTCTATAACGCCGGATTCCTGCTTCTGGGCAAAGCCCTGCGGCCCCAGCATGTCGCTGAGGGCGTCGTACAGCGGGCGCAGATAGGGGTTTACCTTGTCTTCCATGTCCCCCGGCAGAAAACCGAGCTTTTCGCCCGCTTCCACCGCAGGTCTCGTGAGCACGATTTTCTTCACTCTCTTGGCCGCAAGCATGGAAATGGCCATGGCTACGGCAAGATAGGTCTTGCCCGTGCCCGCAGGCCCCGTGGCGAAGACCAGTTCGTTGCGGCGCAAAAGCTCCATATACTGACGCTGCGCCGTGTTGCGCGCCACGATGCTCTTGCGGGGCGAAACGATCACGCTCGCCTCGCGAAACATTTTGCTTATGTCGGCATGGGGATTGCGAAGCAGTTCTTCATAACCCTGAAGCAGATCTTCGCCGCGCAGCGTATGCCCGCCGCGCAAGAGTCCGTAACCCTGCGTAAAAAGATTGAGCAGCAGTTCGCGCTGCGCCGGACGCGGGTCGCTCACGGTGAGTTCCGTGCCGCGCGTCTGCAGATCCGCGCCGGAAGCGTCGGCTATCAGTTCCAGATGAGCGTTCAGGGGGCCGAAAAGCTGACTGGCCAGACCGGCGTCGTCAAAGGCCAGCGTTTCCGCAAAGGACGATTTCACACGCATATCCTGTTTTTCCGTTACGCCTCGGGCCGCGCCCGTCGGCATAAATTTTTTCCTTACGCCAAAACAGGGAAAGAGTCCATAAGCGCGCCTTCCCTCCAAAATGCTCCCAATACCGTCATAAAAATGCCTTCCCGCCTTCGTAAAAACGATATTTTTCCCGACGGAACGCGCGGCGACATTCAAGGCTCGTTCACATTCACGTAACACAAGGACGACGGCAACGTTTCCCAGACCTTCTCAACGCCGGGAAGACTGTTCCTCTCGCCTCAAAAAATTTTTTCCTCTTTTCCTGAAAATAACGTTAATTTTATAACTAACCCTCTGAACTGATGAATTTTAACGCTTATCCGGTAATAACTGTTATTTTTCTTGCCCCCTTGTCATAACCGAAAAGGGGTTTTACAATGATCCCGCTTTTAAGGACAAGCTCTTTATAACGCATAATTCCGTCTCCCTTTTCTACGGAGACCGGAGGTAATTTTTTTCATGTCTTTCCCCGCGTTGAAAATCGGCGATCTGGTCGCCCGCACGCCCATCGTTCAGGGCGGCATGGGCGTCGGCATATCTCTTTCCGGCCTGGCTTCCGCCGTGGCCAATGAAGGCGGCATCGGCGTCATTGCCGGAGCCATGGTGGGCATGCGCGAACCCGACGTGGCCGCCCATCCCGTGGAAGCCAACGTTCGCGCGCTGCGCCGCGAAATCGAAAAGGCCCGCGCCGCCACCAAGGGCATCATCGGCGTCAACGTCATGGTCGCGCTCACCACGTTCGCGGAAATGGTGCGCGCCGCCATCGAAGCTCACGCCGACGTGGTGTTCTCCGGCGCCGGTCTCCCCATGGATCTTCCTAAAATTTTTCAGGAAACCTGCGCTCAAAAAAAGGAAGAGTTCCGCACGAAGCTCGTGCCCATCGTCTCTTCCGGCCGCGCCGCCACGCTCATCGCCAAAAAATGGATATCCAGAACCGGCCTCATTCCCGACGCCTTCGTGCTCGAGGGCCCCAAGGCCGGAGGTCATCTCGGCTTCTCCGAAGAACACATCTTTGACGAAGCGTTCTCGCTTGAAAAACTGGTTTCCGGCGTCGTCGACGCCGCCAAGGCTCTGGAAGACAAGGCCGGACGAGCCATTCCCGTCATCGCCGGCGGGGGCGTGTTCAGCGGAGCCGACATCGCAAGGATGCTCAGTCTCGGAGCCTCTGGCGTGCAGATGGCCACCCGCTTTGTGGCCACCAACGAATGCGACGCCGACATTCGTTTCAAACAGGCCTACGTAGACGCCAGAAAAGAAGACGTCACCATCATCCACAGCCCCGTGGGCATGCCCGGCCGCGCGTTGAACAACGCCTTTATCGAAGCCGCGCGCGAAGGCAGGAAAAAGCCTTTCAAGTGCGTGTTCCACTGCATAAAAACCTGCGACCCTACCACCACGCCCTACTGCATTTCCTCGGCCCTCATCAACGCCATGAAGGGAAATCTCGATAAAGGATTCGTGTTCTGCGGGGCCAATGTTGACAAGGTGAAAAGCATTGTATCGGTGCATGAACTCATGGAAACCCTGCGTCGGGAATACGATGAGTTCATGGAAAAGGAGAACGCGGTTCCCGTCATGGCCTGACGTTCTTCCTCTCTGGCGCGCCCGTCGTCGCGACGCTCTTCTCTCCCAGAGCGAAAACGGCGGGGCTCGCCGGCCCCTCCTGAGCGGAAAACGCCGTCTTTGCGCGGCGTTTTCCTTTTTTTCACGCGCTTTTCTCCCTGTCTGACACGATCGGGCAAGAAAAAGCAAGAATAGTGTCTATCCGCTCCGAAGCCGCGCCAGTATCGTACGAGGAACGGAGCGGGACGCTCCCCCGCCTACGAACAACGGAGAAGACGCATGCATCGACGCCATTTTCTCAAAACTTCTCTCATGGCGACAGCGGCCGCGGCGGGAGTCGCGCTTCTGCCCGATCCGCTTCTCGCCGCGTCGTCGACGAACGCAAACGAAAGCAGCAGGGAGAAAAGCATGAAAATCCTGGTTCTTACCGGAAGTCCACGGGAACACGGCAATTCCAACACGCTGGCAGAACACTTCATCAAAGGCGCGCGGGAAGCCGGCCACACGGTGGACCGTTTCGACGCCGCGCTCAAAAACGTTCATCCCTGCGTCGCCTGCAACAGTTGCGGCATGGACGGCCCCTGCGTTTTTGACGACGATTTTTCCTTCGTCAGAGAACGCGTCATCGCCGCCGATCTGGTGGCTTTCGTCACGCCCATGTATTATTTCGGCATATCGGCGCAGCTCAAGGCCGTCATCGATCGCTTCTACGCCATCAACGGTTCCATACACAGGCCCAAAAAGTCCGTTCTGCTGATGACCTACGCCAACGTCACCGAGCGGAACGAACGCCCCATACTCGCGCACTATGAAGAACTTCTGGACTATCTCGGCTGGACGGACGTCGGACGCGTCATCGCTCCCGGCGTATGGACCGCCGGCTCCATAGCGCGCACGCCCTTTCCGGAGCGGGCGTACCAACTCGGAAGATCGTTGCTCGGAGGGGACGCTCGATGAACAGAAGAACCTTTCTGCGCGGCGCGGTCGGAACGGCCCTTGCGGCCGGAGTCGGCGCGGGAGGAGCGTTCGCCTTTCTCCGACAGGAGGCCTTCGGCGCGCTGCCGGAAGGTAGTTCACGTCAACGCGTCGCGTCTTCTCCGCACTACGTCGACGGAGAATTCCGCAACGTCATCCCGCGTCCCATTCTCAGCGACGGCAGCAGCTTTGTCGGCGCGCTGATCCGTTCGCTGACGGAAAAACGCGTTCAGACCGAACCTCCGGTTCCCGTTCCCTCCAAACGCCCTGACCTTCGTTCTCTGGACCGATCCCGGGATTGCGTCGTCTGGCTGGGGCACTCAACTTTTTTTCTTCAGCTCGAAGGCCGGCGTCTGCTCATCGACCCGGTCTTCAGCGAACACGCGTCGCCGGTTTCCTTCAGCGTCCGGGCCTTTGCCGGAGCTACGCCATGCGCGGCCGCCGACATGCCCGACATCGACTGCCTGCTTATCTCTCACGATCACTGGGATCATCTTGACTATCCCACTGTCATGACTCTCAAGAATCGCGTCCGAAGCGTGATCTGCGGTCTCGGCGTGGGCGCGCATTTCCGCCGCTGGGGATTTTCCGAACGCGTCCTCCGCGAGGCCGACTGGGGAGAAACCGTCGCGCCGAACGACGATCTCCAGATCACGCTCGTCACGGCGAGTCATTACTCGGGCCGCGCTCTGACGCGCAACCAGTCCTTGTGGACGGGATTTCGCATAGTCTCGCCGCGACAAAGCGTGTTCTTCAGCGGCGACAGCGGTTACGGACCGCATTTTGCCGACGTCCGCAAGGCCTTCGGCCCAACGGATCTCGCCCTGCTGGACTGCGGCCAATACAACGATCGCTGGAAATACATTCACATGACGCCGGAAGAAGCCGCGCGCGCCGCGGAAGATCTCGGAGCCGGCGCGTTGCTGCCAGCGCACGTCGGCAAATTCGCGCTGGCCAGCCACCCGTGGGACGAGCCGTTCCGTCGCGTCAGCCTGGCTTCCCGGAATAAGAACTTCTCGCTGCTCACTCCCGTCATCGGAGACGTCGTTCCTCTTTCCGGCGCCATTCCCGTCTTTCCGCGATGGTGGGAAAACGAACGCGCTTCGACCTCTCCCAGCTGAACGAACGTGGAGTCGCGATCAGCCCGCGCCTCTGCGAGAAACCCGGCGCGAGCGCGTTCAGCCCGCGCCGGCCGCCGGATCGATCCCTCGTTCCCTCCCGCGGCCGACGACTTCCGAGCTTTTTCCATCGGAGCCTGCGTTTTCTTATCCGCCGTCTTGCGCTTTCCTCCCGTTTTTCTATAATGAAATTCCATAACTCCGGCGGAGGTGACGCCGTTATGTGGGAACAATCGCAACGGATAACGCAACTGAACGAAACGCTGAAGGAACGGATGCTCCTTCATTTGGAGTCTCCCTGTCTTCTGCCCACCGCCATAGAAGGGTTGCGCCTGGTTCGTCGGGAAGACTCAGGCGCGCCGGAACAGTGTTTCGAACGTCCGCTTGTCGGACTTGTCGTGCAAGGCACGAAGCACTCTTTCATGGCGGGACGGGACTACGTCTATACGGAAAACCAATGCATCGTTGCCGGCGTGGACATGCCCATCGCCTCCTATGTCGTCAATCCCACGAGCGAACGGCCGTTTCTTTTTCTCTATGTATACCTGGACAAAACACTGCTCGCCTCTCTCTGCGAGGACATGAAGGACTCCATCCTTCATGGTGACGACGAGGAATGTCCCGGCATATCCATCGCGGACGCCGGGGAAGACATCATGGACATGTTCCTCCGCCTCGTGACGCTTCTGGAAAAGCCGGAGCAAATCGCGCTGCGCGCGCCCATGATGATGAAAGAACTTCACTACCTGCTGCTCATCAGCCCCCACGGAAGACTTTTACGCCAGCTGAACACGCCAGGCACCCAGAACAACCAAATCATGCAGGCCATCAACTGGATCCGGGAAAACTATAAACATCCGCTGCGCGTGGAAACCCTGGCGCGACAGGTGAACATGTCGGCGTCCAACCTGCATCGGCGTTTCAAGCTGCTCACCGGTCTGAGCCCCCTGCAATACCAGAAACAACTGCGATTGTACGAAGCGCAGCGTCTCATGCTGCTGGAAAACGAACGAGCGTCCAGCGCGGCTCTCAGCGTGGGGTATGAAAGCGTCACCCAGTTCAACAGGGAATACAAAAGAACCTTCGGCGAGCCGCCGCTTAGAGACATGAATCGCCGCAGAACGTCTTCCGGCCTCTCCTGAACGCCCTCCGTTCCGAAATCCGATGAAGCTTCAAAACGGAAAACAGACGCCCGCTGAGGACTCCCGCTCCACGCGGATAACGCGCCCCTTCGTCGCCGCGCGCAAAAGGAGCGCGCTCCAGGATGAAAGCGCGCTCCTCAACGTCGTTCAGCGATCAGAAAACGAAACGTCTATCGGGATTTCGACAGCCCAAGGCCGTTGATCCACTCCGCCACGTCTTCACCCGCGCTTCCCACGCGGGACCCCCGCACCTCAAATCCTTCGAGGAAACGAGCCTTCGGACACAGTTTTTTAAGATCGGTTTCGCTTCGCCCGAAACGACTCCCTTCATGCGTGCAGAACGGAATGACGGTTTTTCCGCTGAGATCATAACGCTCCAGCAGCGTAAAGAACGGCATGGGAAGCGTGCCCCACCAGTTGGGATAGCCGATGAACACCGTGTCATAATCGCCGAGATTGGAAAGTTCGGTGGCGATTTCCGGCCTGGCTCCTGCTTGCTGCTCCTGCTTCGCCGCGTCCACCACGGCGTCGTAATCTTCCGGATACGGCTTGACCGTTTTCAGTTCCACCATGTCTCCGCCCACGCGTTCATGAATCATCCCGGCAAGACGACGCGTGTTTCCCGAATGGGAAAAATAAAGAATAAGCACCTTTCCTCCCCTCGCTTCAGCGGCAAAAACAGACTGGGTCCCAAAAACGGGAACGACCGCAGCGACAGCTCCCAACGCGAGCCCCTTCAACACGGCCCGTCTGGAAAACTCGGCGCGAGCCTCATCGAATTTTCTAGCGTGAATAGCGAACTTGGCGATTTTTTTAGTCATCGTTACACTCCTGTATCAACGAAAATATCCCGCGACTCTCCCCGAAAACGCCGCCATGTTGATAAAGGCGTTCCGCGTCTCGAGAACGACGCCTCTGTCGCCGGGGAGTCCACTAGTTATTCGGTTTGGCGTACGCCACGGCGTTCACGCAGGCCAGCGCGTTCAGCGTGCGCGGGAAGCCCATAAAGGGAAGAAGCTGCGCCAGCGCGTCGATCAGGTTTTCCTTGGTGTTGCCCACGGCCAGATTGCCCTGAACGTGAGAACGCACCTGGCTGTCGCAGCCTCCGAACGCGCTGATGGCGGCGAAGGTCACCAGTTCCCTCGTCTTCAGATCCAGTCCTTTCCGAGTGTACACGTCACCGAAGCAGAACGCGGAAAGATAATTCTGCACAATGGCCTTCTGTTCAGCGGGGGTGGCGCGGTGCATCTGATCGATGGCGTCGCCGAAAATGGACTTCTGCACCGCCAGGCCATCGGCGTACCGAGTTTCTTCCGTCACCGTGCTCTGACTTTCCAGAGGCAGAGCAATCCCGCGCTCCGCAAACGTCTCATTGACCAGCCGGAGCGACGCCTCCACGCGGGGAAATCCAACGTAGGGCGCGCACTGATACATGGCTTCCTTGATCTGCACGGGCGTGGCCCCCGCGCGAAGCGCGGCGTTGACGTGGGTCTTGAAGTCATCCAGCGTCTGCGCGGCGGTAAGCGCGGCCAGCGTGACCAGCGTCTTCTGCGCGTCGCTCAACGTGCCGCGATCCATGATTTCTCCGTAAATAAGTTTGTCGCGCATGGCGGCGAAATCCGGATCCGTATCCCCCAGCGAAGATTCGCCGCCTCCGAGAAATTTCTGCATGTTTCGCGCGGCGGCCGACGCGCGGGTACCGGAAGATTCTTCCCCTTCCGCGCCCCAGGCTTCCGAAGAAAACAACATGGTCATACCCGCAAGGAGAATCACTCCAACTGTGCCGAATACTGTCATAAGAACTCCCTTGCCCGGCCGGGGCGATTTCCCCGCCGCGGCGTTTTCCTTTATCTTCAGAATAGCAGGAGCCCGGATCGCCGTCAGATACGTTTCTCTCCCCTTCTGGTCCGATTCTGCTTGACGCGGCGTGATCTGCTCACAGCCTGACGCCTCCGCACGGGCAAGGCACCCTCTTCCGCGCCCGGCTCCTTCTTCGGCCGACGCCGCCGTTCGGCTACTTCGCCCGAACTGTGCCCAGCCGTTCGATGTCCTCGTCTGTTCGATTGCCGTGCACGACCATGCCCGAAAGCGCGCGCTCCAGTGCCTCGAACTCCTCGTCGGAAAGTTCCACGTCCGCCGCGCCGAGGTTCTCCACAATGCGCTCTTCCCGCCGCATGCCCGGAATGGGAACCACGAACTCCCGGCCGTGCAGCATCCAGGCCAGCGAAATCTGCGCGGGCGTGGCTCCCTTGTTTTCGGCAACGCGTCGGAGCAGATTCAGAATCGGCTCGTTGGCCGCCATGTTCCCGGGCTCGAAGCGGGTGATGACGCGCCGCACGTCGTCGCCCTGATACACGGCGTCCGCGGCGCACCTGCCGCTCAAAAAACCGCTGGCCAGCGGCGAGAACGCCACAAAACCGATGCCGAGCTCGGCGCAGGCGGGAATGACGTCCTTTTCAAACATCCGCTCCATGATGGAATACTCGCTCTGCACGGCCGCAAGCGGCGTGACCGCATGGGCCCGGCGTATCTGCGACTCCGTGGACTGCGACTGCCCCCAGCCGCGTATCTTGCCCTCCGCAATCAGCTCGCCCATCCAGAACGCCACCTCTTCCACGGTTTCGTCGTCGGGAACGCGGTGCTCATAGTAAAGGTCGATGTAGTCCGTGCGCAGACGGCGCAGCGAATCCTCCACGGCTCGGCGCACCCCGCGTCGGCTGAGCTTGCCCTCGGGCATGTCCTGCCCGGGCAGCGCGAACGGCGAAAACTTCGTCGCCAGCACGATGCGGTCGCGAAAAGGCTCCACGGCACGCCCCACGAGTTCCTCGTTCACAAAGGGCCCGTATCCTTCCGCGGTATCGAAAAAGACGCAGCCGAGCTCATAGGCGCGGCGCATGAGCCGCACGGCCTCCTCTTCCGAAGGCCCGGCCCCGTAGCCGTGCGAAAATCCCATGCAGCCCATGCCCACGGCCGAAACTTCCAGGCCGCTGCGTCCCAGCATTCTTTTCTTCATGTCGTACCTCCCCTGCGGCCCGCTACGGGCGGATCACCGTTTTCAGCACGCGTCCCTCAGGGGACACCTGCATTTCCAGCGCATGCTGAAGCTCTTCCAGCGGCAGAACGTCGGTGACGTACTTTTCAGGATCAATAATGCTGCGGGCGATGAGATCAATGGTTTCCTCAAATTCCCGACGCGTGCAGGACACGCTGCCGGTGAGCCTCACTTCGTGCAGCACGGCGCGGTTCAGTTCGAAAGGCACCGTGGGCGCGATGGAGTTGCCTATCATGACCACCTCGCCGCCGGGCTTCACGCCGTCCAGACAGGCCGCCAGCGAGTCGCCGGAACCCACGGCCTCAAAAACCACGTCGAAGCCATCCTCGGAAAGCTCCCTCATGCGTTCGGCCCTGTCCGGCGCGTTGCCGTACACATAGGCGTCGAAGTCGCCG
This sequence comes from uncultured Mailhella sp., assembly GCA_944324085.1. Taxonomy (GTDB): domain Bacteria; phylum Desulfobacterota; class Desulfovibrionia; order Desulfovibrionales; family Desulfovibrionaceae; genus Mailhella. The sequence continues at coordinate 60,018 of CALUUX010000043.1, forward strand.
ATTTCCCGCGCTCGGCCGGTCTGCCTGTCGTCGATTCTGGACATGACGAGCAGAGAGGCTCCAGCCTTTTTCGCCAGACCGCCGATAAGCTGGGCAATGATACCGCTGCCCACGACAAGCACCTTGTCGTGCAGCTTCAGCCCCGAACGACGCACAGCGTGATAGGCCACCATGAGCGGGTCAATAAGACCGGCGGCCACGTCGGACACCGCATCCGGCAGGCGATAGGCGTTCATGGCCTTGCCGACAAAATATTCCGCGTAACCGCCGTTGCACACAAAACCTATGTAGTTCGTGCCGTTCACGGAGCGACAAAGCTGTTCCTGGCCCGCACGGCACATGTCGCATTCGCCGCAGTACAGGTTGGCCCAGAACGTCACCCGCTCGCCGACGCGGAACGAGCTGTCGCCGGGATCGGTCACCACGCCGCAAAATTCGTGCCCCATGATAAAATGATCCGGAGCTTCGGGACTCCAGCCCTTGCCTTCCTTCCACATGTGAATGTCGCTGCCGCACACGCCGCAGGCGGAAACCCGAATTCTGATCATGCCCGGCTCCATGTCAGGCACGGGCACGTCCATGACTCTCACCTCGCCTGGACCGACAAGCACCCCGGCCTTCATCAACGCTTTTTCCATGACAAAGTTCTCCTTTTCCGAAGCGTCAGCATAAGACGCGCGCTTCCGAGCGCGCCGCTCACTCAAACGCTATCGGGCGTTGTACTGTTCGTCGGTCACCTTTTCCATCCAGACAACGACCTTGCCCGGCTCCTTTTCCTCACAGATGGAAATGTGCGTCATGGCGCTGTTCGGCGCCGCGCCGTGCCAGTGCTTGACATTGACGGGACAAATGACCACGTCGCCCGCGCGGATGACCTGCACAGGCTTGCCCCACTCCTGCGTGAGGCCCACGCCGGACGTGACGATGAGCGCCTGCCCCACCGGATGAATATGCCAGTTGGAACGCGCGCCCGGCTCAAAGGTGACCACGCCCACGCTGGAGCGCATGTCGTTGTTGGCGGGATAGAGCTGTTCAACGCGCACGCTGCCGGTGAAAAACTGATCCGACCCCCTGGCGGTCGGGAACTCGCCGTTGCGCAGAATCGTCTGCGACTTGCCGATTTCGGCGGCGTCACCCTGCCCGGGCAGAGCGCAGAGAGCGGCAAGAGTCAGAGCCATGGCCAGGATCAACTTGTTCATAGAGAAATCCTCCAGTTTTTCGATAAGGATAAGCATGAAGGCAGGGTACCGGGAGGCGCAGCGCTCAGCCAGCTACGATACTCTCTATTTTTTGCCTGATCGTTGCAGGAACAACAGTCCGACCCACGCATTTGCCCGAAAATACCCCGCCCGCGTTGCCCGTAACAAAACAACCTGCGAGAAACAGGCAAGAAGCTGCGAGAATTGCATCTGTTCGCCGAAGCACCGTCCCGTTATGCATAAAGAAAAAGCGGATCGCATTCCGCCGACGCTTCTCCCCGGCCGCTTCCGACCGGCGCGCATCCGGCGAAGCGTCCGTCCGGGAGGAATCATGCATCGTCCAAAAGCCATTACGTCCGCCCTCTTCGTTCTTCTGACGGTCGTTTTCGTCTTCTGCGGCACGGCGTCGGCCGCGCCTCAGAGCAATTCTTCAAAACACGCCGACTCTTCGCGCATGCTCATCGCCTATTTTTCCCTCTCAGGAAACACCCGTCTCATCGCCCGCGACATTCAGCGCATGACCGGCGGAGAGCTCTTTGAAATACGTCCCGTGCGCCGCTACGGCCCCGACTTCGACACCGCCGTGGAGCAGGCCAGACAGGAACTCAGGGAACAGGCGAGGCCAAAGCTAAAGGAAACCATCTCCGACATGAGCCGTTACGACGTCATCTTCGTGGGCTTTCCCAACTGGGTGGGAACCATGCCCATGCCGGTCTTCAGCTTTCTGGATCAGCACGATTTCAGGGGAAAAACCATCGTGCCCTTCTGCACGCACGGCACCAGCGGCCCGGCCAACACCATAAACGATCTCAAGGCCCTTCCCCTGCATGCCACTGTCCGCAACGCGCTTTCCGTCTATCGAAACGACGTGCGCGACGCCGAAGGAAGAGTGCGCGCATGGCTGAAGGAGCTCGGCTATCTGAAGGAAGACTGATCCGCCCCTCGCCACCTTTTCCCGCACACAAAAGAGTCCATCATCTCCAACATTCAAGGAGCACGCTGCATGAAGGACATACTCGTCACGCTGCTTGGAGCCCTGCTCACCTTCACCCTCGCCTTGCCCTGCTCCGGAGCTCCCGCCTCTCCAGACTCCGGCCGAAGCCTCATTCTCTTCTATTCGCTCTCGGGAAACACCCGTCTGGCGGCCGAAGCCCTGAGTCGTCTCACCGGCGCGCCCCTGGCGGAAATAAAAACCGTCGAACCCTACCCCGACGACTTTCACGCCGTGGTGGAACAGGCAAGGCAAGAGCGAAGCACCGGCTATCGTCCTCCCATTCTGCCCCTGTCCGTCGATCTTGACGATTACGACACCGTCTATCTCGGCTTTCCCATCTGGAGCAATTCCATTCCGCAGCCCATGGCAAGCTTCCTTTCCGAACATCATCTCGAGGGGAAAACCATTCTTCCCTTCTGCACGCACGACGGGTACGGCCCGGGACGCAGCTTCCGCGTCGTCGGAGAATACTGCCCCGACGCGCGCGTACTCCCGGGATTCGACATGCTCGGCTCCGAAGCGCGCGACGCCGAAGCAAAACTCAAAGCGTGGTTGAAAGAGGTCAACGTCGCGCTGTCCGACGGCACGTCCTCCTCTTCCGAGGCTTCTGCCCTCGTCATCCGCATGAACGGCGTCGAACTTCACGGCGAACTCAACGACAGCTCCGCGGCCCGAGAATTTCTTCGTCGGCTTCCCGTGACCGTATCCATGACGGGATACGGCGGTCGCGAATATTACGGAGACCTCGGCGAACTTTTGAACGCCACGGAAGAAGGCAGGCTGCGCTTTGACGACGGCGACATCACCTACTGCCCGCAGAACAACACCGTGGCCATTTTCTACGCCCAGACCTCCTGTCCCGACCTCAGCATGAGGGTCATTCCCATGGGCAGGGTGACTTCCCCTCTTGATCCGCTGAGCCGCATGCCCCGACGCGTCACGGCCACATTCTCTCTGAATTCCGCTCTCTCCGGCGATTAAACGACGACGCGCCGTCCGCGCTTCTCTTTCAAGAAACGCGAACGGCGCGTTTGTATCGGGACGGCCTTGCGCCCCGGAATTCTCGTTTTTTGTCTTTGACGGGAACGCCGCGGGAATTCAGTCCCGCGAGCCCCACGCTACGGGCGCAAATACGCGAAACCTTCCCGTTGCAGCTTCACGATTTCCACCACTCCCGCAGGCACGACTTCGCAGCCCTCCCACAGATCGGCGGGAGACACGTTAAAGGACTTCAACGCGTTGTTGCACAGTCTGATGGAAAGCCCTTCTGCCATGAGTCCCGCGCCGCGCGCGGCAAGCTCCGCGTTGTCCCGGGTGAACAGCCGAACGGCAGGACCGTTGGCCACCATGACCACGCGGAACTCCTCTCCCGGAAGTCCGGCCTTGTAGTTAGCCACGTTGTTGAAAGCAAAATTGAGACGACCGGGATCGTTGTCATCCACATGGACGACGAGATCATAGTACATGGGCTTTCTCCTTGCGTTTACTTGCGCAGGTCGGAATACCAGCCTGCGGCCTGACGAAGCAGACGCATGCTGCGTTCCGCCATGGCGAACGGTTCATTCATGTAGCCGTCAAGCAGAAGCGTGGTGTCGAACAGCGCGTTCACCATATCCTTGAAGGTCTCGTCCTCGGCTCCTTCCTTGCAGATGCGCATGAGCGAACGCACAAGCGCGTTATCGGGATTGAGCTCGAGAATCTTCTGCGGAATGCCGTCACTCTTCTGCATGACGCGCATGAGCTTTTCCATGGACGAACTTACGCCCTCGGGCGACACAAGACAAGCCGCGCCGTCAATAGGACGCGTGGTCACGCGCACGTCCTTCACCTGATCGCCGAGAATGGTCTTCACCGCGGCGATCAAGGCGTCGAGTTCAGGCTTCTCCTCTTCGGAAAGCGGTTCGGGTTTGGGTTCGGCGTTCTCCACGTCGGGGAAGGCGTCCAGCGCGCCGGCTTCAGCCAGTTCCACGGACTTGAAGGGGTGCTTCTGATACTCCATGATGGCTTCCAGCGCGAACTCGTCCACCGGATCGGTGAGATACAGCACTTCCACGCCCTTGCGACGGAACTGTCCAAGATGGGGATTCACCTTGGCCGCTTCCATGGAAGACGCCGCCACATACCAGATTTCCTTCTGGTCCGGCTTCATGCGGGAAATGTAATCGTCCAGGCTGGTGAGCTTGTCGTCCTGCGCCGTGGAGTAATAACGCAGAAGCGGGGCCACGCGATCGCGGTACTGGAAACTGTCAAAGCCGAACTTGATGTATTTGCCGTGCAGCTTCCACATGGCCTCGTACTTTTCGGGATCGTTCTTGGCCATGCGCTCAAAATGCGTAAGCAGCTGCCGGGTGATGGTCTGGCTTATCTTGCGCAGCACCACGTTTTCCTGAAGCGTTTCGCGGGAAATGTTGAGCGGCAGATCCTCGGTGTCCACCACGCCCTTCATGAAGGCGAAGTAGTTGGGCAGAAGTTCCTTGTTGTGCCGGTCGATGAGCACGCGGCGCACATACAGATCGGGGCCCCATTCATCCTTGCGCTCGTCAAAGACGTCCACCGCGGTGCCGGGAATGTACAGCAGGCAACTGAACTGCACGGGCGCGTCCACCGAGAAATGAATGACGTCCAAAGGTTCCTTCTGATCGTAGGTAAGGAACTTGTAGAACTCGTTATACTGTTCCTTGGTGATGGAAAACTTGGGCTCGCGCCACAAAGCGGCCGTGGTGTTGACGCGCTCGCCTTCCAGCTGAATGGGGAAAGGCAAGAAGTTGGAATGCTTGCGAATGATCCCTTCCAGACGATACTTTTCCTCGTATTCGTGCGCTTCGTCGCGAAGGAATATCTTCACGCTGGTGCCGCGCTTCACGCCTTCAGCTTCCGCGCCTTCCAGCGCGCGCAGCGTAAACGTGCCCGTGCCGTCGGAAATCCACACATGCGGGGTGCCGTCGCCCGTGGCGGAAACGGAGGTGACTTCCACCTTCTTCGCCACCATGAACACCGAATAAAAACCGATGCCGAAACGACCTATGATCTGGGCCGCGTCGTCGGGCTTGCTGTCGTCATGCTCGACAATGGGCTCTTCGCTATCGACGCCCTTCGCGTCTTCTTCCTCGCCGCCATCGTCCTTGCCATCCTCTTCGGCCTTTTTCTCGGGATCCGCGGCAGCCTTTTCCGCCTCGCGGGCCTTGAGGAACTGCTCGGAACCGGAACGGGCGATGGTGCCCAGGTTGTCGATCATTTCCTGTTCCGTCATGCCGATGCCTGTATCGGACACCGTAATGACGTGATGGTCCTTATCTATGCCGATGCTGATTTCCAGAGGCAGTTCAGGGTCGCGCACTTCGCCGCCAGTGCTTTGAAGAAAACGCACTTTCTCCAGAGCGTCGGACGCGTTGGAAAGAAGTTCACGAAGGAATATCTCGTGATTGGTGTACAAAGAATGGGTAAGAATATTAAGCAGTTTACGCGTTTCCGCGCGAAACTGATGCGTGGTTTCCGCCATAATACGGCCTCCTGATATTTGCCGGTCGAACAAACGTCGTTCACGTCGTCCGGTCATCGCTGTAGAAGAAAAGGCCCGTTCTCACCCGGGCCTAACACTCACTTAAGGCGGGGTCCGCGCAAGTCAAGAGCGACGGACGAAAAAAGCCGGACCCTTCGCGCCAAACGCGAGGAGTCCGGCCCAGCCCAACGCATGTCCGTCAGGACGTTTCCCCAGGCAAACGCTTCCGAGAAAACGATTCCTCCTGCGGCGACGCCACGTCGCCCGTCGCGCCTTCAGCGCGCGCGGAAGCATGCGCGGCCATCCGCCGCGCCATCAGAAAGGATGATCCATGGTCGTGCCGAGCACTTTGCTCAGCTTATCCGACGACACGCCGGAACTTCCCCATCCGTAAGGGCGCACCATGGCGGCGGCGATATCGCCGTTTTCCCCGAACCGCGCCGAAAACGCCGTATTGGCGCGCTGAACGAACGACGCCAGTTCCGTGTCCTTCACGATCGGGCAACGCTCCGACGCGTACGGTTCGCGGTATTCCACCAGAAGTTTGCTCGCTCCGTTGTTCACGATCCATTCATACTGGCTGACCATGACGCCGGCGGTCCAGCCCATGCCGCGGGAGGCAAAAACGTTCATCCACGGATCGAGCTGAACGGGCCGGATGAACACGCGCTGCGTCACGCTTCCCGGCTTGTCGCCGCCGCAGGAATACAGGATGGGAACGAGCTCCAGATCGCTGTTCAGCGGTCCAGGATACCAGTATTTCCTCCCCGCTTCCGCCAAAGCCACGGCGAGCTGCGCACCGTCCTTGGCGCTCAGGCAGTACCAGACGGTGCCGGGAACGGAAGGCATCATCTCCCGTTCCGTGGAAAGCATCACCGTCATCTTGCCCTGAGCCACGGTGGCAAGCTCGGGAGACGCCTTGACCGCCACCGTAGGACGAGCCGTGGATTCAAAAGACGCGGCCGATCCCGAACCGCGCACCAACGACCATTCCGCGCTGGCCGCCGCAGGCAGCGACAGAACCAGAAAAGCCAGAACAGGAAGCACTTTCTTCATAACACGCTCTCCGCGTTTTCCGTTCCGGATCATCCGGAACAGGCCATCACCGTAGCAGAACGTTCATGAGAATGGAGCGCATAGAACGCATAAAACGCATGAGTAATCATGCATAACCACAAAAAATCATCTTCTTCGGGTAACATCTTCAAGAAGTTTCCCTATAGAAGACTCAAAAAGTGAATATACATATATAAAACGGCCGATTTCCTCTCAATATCAGAGAAAATCGGACCGTTTGTTGTAGTATCTTCACAAAGAAGATACCGTTATGTCGTCATCACGTCATTATGAAAGCTGCTGTATGCCGTCCAGTTTCCAGCTGTCGCCATCGGCGTGCGAGCATACGAAATGCCAGACTTCCCGCACCTGTTCGGGGCGGGCGGCGCGCTGATCTTCGCGCATGAGCACGTCGAAATACACGGCCACGCGGCGCAGATCGCCCTCGTCGCGAACCTCGATGACAGAAGCGTTGACCAGCAGAATTTCCGTCTTGCCGGGATTGGGATCCTCTTCGGCCTGCTGACGGAGTTCACGCATGACGTCTTCCGTAGCAAACTGGGAGATGTCGTCAAGATCGCGACGGTCCCACGACGCCTGAAGGCGCGTGTACGCGGCCTTGGCTCCTCTCAGGAATTCATCCTGATCGAAATCGGCGGGCAGGGAAACTTCGGAAGACTCCGCCGCCTGCTGCGCGGGAGGCTCGGAACGCAGACTATCCCACGCTCCGCTCTGACCGTACTGCCTTGGAGCCTCTTCCGCGCGGTAGTCCTGATAGGTCGAACGAGGGGCTTCGTCGGCATCGTTCCGACCGCCGCGGAAACGACGGAACAACCGAACGGCAAGGTACACGATAAGGCCGATGAACAGCAGATTGATAAGGCCGCCCAGCATGCCTCCGGCCATGCCGTGACCGCCGAACAACGAGCCCAGCAACGTGCCGGCGAGAAGACCGCCGAACAGTCCGCCCAGCAAACCGGTATTGTTGCGGGCCATGGTCGCGGCTCCGCCGTTGGTCCGGCTGCTGGCCATGGGCGCCTGACGCTCGACGGCGGAAGAACCGCTTCTGAACGTTCCGGACGGCGGCGTTGCCGGACGGCTCATGACGGATGAACTGCCGAAGCTGCGCCCCCTGCCGAGACGCGCGGCGTCCGCATAATCAGGCACGGTGAGCGAAAGCGCGGCAAGGCAGGCCGCACAGAGGACGAAAGTTTTCCACGTTTTCATTTTCATTCCTTATGGCTGAGTTAGACATCCCGCCGACCATACGGCACAGGCCGGGGACAGTCAGGATTACCATAATCATGAAAAGGAAAAATGGAAAGAGGCAAACGGGACTTTTCCCCCGAACGCTAACGAGACTTTTCTACCAGCCCATGGCGCGAACAAAAAGGATGATCGCCGCGACCGCCAGAAAAAGCAGCACGATGCGCTGGAACAACGTCTGATTGATGCGGCGCCCGAGTCGAACCCCGACCAGCTGTCCAAAAAAGCATCCAGCCATGCCCGCGACGGACACCTGAAGCAGCGAAACCGTATACAGTCCGGCCACGGCCTGCGAGACCACAGACGACACGCCCGTGAACACATAAAAAACGCTCATGTCGCCGCGAGCCCTGTCGGGATCCCAGTGCTTCATCAGGACGTAAATGCCGAGAGGCGCGCCCACCATGGCGACGGAGCCGCTCACGAATCCGCAGATCAGACCGGCGATCACGCCCACGACCGTGGAATCCGGCAGTCGATAAGACGCAGCCTTTCGAAAGCACTGCATGCCGATGAAACAGGCGAGCATGGCGCAGACCATGAGCTGCAACGCCTGCATGGACGCGACGCGCAGCACCAGCGCGCCGAGAGCGCAGCCGGGCACCGCGCCGATGACCAGATCGCGTATATCCGCCCAATGAAAAGACTTGCGGTAGGAAATGGAAAGATGAACGGTGGCGTACAGCCCCGTCAGGCATGACACCAGCACCGCCTCGCTGGGAGAAATCACGGTGGTCATGAGCGGCATGGCGACCATGATGGCCCCTATGCCCGTGGCTCCGCCGACGACGCCGCCGAATCCCCATCCCAAGGCCACCATGAAGCAGGTCCAGATGAATTCCATATCATCCCCCTCGGGATCAGATTGACAGACGCAAGGCGCGGAGCTGACGCGAAACATGTGTCAGCGTTATACGCCGCCTATTCTACGCTGTCCAGACAGATCGCCTTGCGAGGCGACGCGTTTTCCCAAAGCGCGGAACGCCGGTCGGATCTATCCGAAACGAATCGTCCCATTGCCCTAGAAAACGACCTAGAAAAATAACGACCGCTAAAAAAATATCCACGCCGCGCTTGGATCGTAACGGAAACGGACTCTCCCGTTGTTCAAAGGACGCCCTCTTTTCCGACACGCGACCATGACAGACTCTCGACGCGACGGCCTTGTCAACGCCCAACGGCCTGGCCTCCATTCATTAAAAAAACAGGGCGGAGAACAAAGTCTCCGCCCTGTCAATATTACCGGGGATGGAACGAATCCTTACCCCGGATTGTTCTTATTCTTCTTCCCACTTGATGAAGCCGGGCTTCACGTCGGTCATGGCGTTGACGATGAGCTCGACAAGGCCGCCGTACTGCATGCCGTTCTTCTCAAGGAGATTGTTCTGCTCGAGCAGTTCGCGGATCTGGCCCTTGCAGTTGGAGCAGGGAGCGCAGACGTACTTCTTGACTTCGGGGCCAAGGCAGTCCTTGAACGCGCCGCAGATCTGTTCCATCTTTTTACGGCCGGTGATGTTCATGCGCCATTCGTTGATGTTGTTACGCGTCATGATGGCGAAACCGGAACCGCCGCCGCAGCAATAGTTTTCCACGCCGTGAGGCGTCATTTCACGGAACTGCGGGCAGATGGCGTGCAGAACGTCGCGCTGAGGCTTCACCACGCCCATGAGACGCACCAGGTTGCAGGGGTCATGCAGGGTGACGGGGAAGTTGTTGCGGCTGGGGTCGAGCTTGAGACGGCCGCCGAGCACGATGTCGCGCAGCACGGGGAAGCAGCTTTCGCGGGGGATGTTCAGATCGGGGGGCAGGATGCGGTCGGCAATGACGGTGAGGGCCTTGTGGGCATGGCCGCATTCGCCGAGCACGATCTTCTTGACGCCGAGCTTCTTGGCGGCTTCGGCGTGCTTGATGGCCACGCGGGCGGCCTGCACGTCGTCGTAGAACACGCCGTAGTTCACGGAGTCGTAGCCGGCGATTTCGGAGCTCAGGGTCCAGGACAGACCGGCGGCTTCGAAGATCAGGGAGAAGGCCGCGATGTTGTCGGGCCAGGCGAGCATTTCACCGGCATTGTGGATGAGCAGAATGTCGGCGTTCGGCACGTCCCAGGGAGTCTTGAATTCGTATTCCGTGGTTTCGACGTAGTCTTCGTCGATGAATTCCACGGTTTCCTGCACCACGGAGGGGTTCATGCCGGTGGAGGAACCAACTTCGAGCTGCAGTTTGGTGCCCTTTTCATGCAGTTCGCGGGGGTTCCAGCCGAATTCCTGGCTGAAGAGCTTGCGCAGTTCGCGGGCGACGAGGCCGTTGTCCACGCCGATGGGGCAAACCTGAGCGCAGCGGCGGCACAGGTTGCAGCGGTAGGAAAGTTCGGCCAGACGCACCACGGTCTTCCAGTTGAGTTCGGTGTCGCCGTAACGCCACTTGGCGAGGGGTTCCTTCTTCACATACTGCTTGTAGATGCGACGGAACAGCTCGGAACGGAAATTCGGGCGATACATTTCATGCTCGTTGGACATTTCGTACAGATGGCACGCCGCGGAGCAGGAATTGCACTGCGCGCAGTAGTCCATGGTGGTGTCGAGCATGGCGAGGCAGGTCCAGTTGTTCTCGGGAGTGAACAGCTTGCGCACGCCGTCGAGGAAGCGGTTGACGATCTCTTCTTCCTCGGCCTTGGTCTGAGGCACGGGAATGAGAAGAACGTTGATATCGTCGAGCAGGCAGCAGTACTGCTTTTTCTGTTCGTCGGTGATGACCTTCCAGGGGAAGGTCTGGTAGTCCACGGGCATGGGACGAAGGGTATTCACATCAACCGTGGTGAGCAGCCCTTCTTCCCTCGACAGATCATTAAAGGTAAGTTCCTGCGAAGTTTTCATGTATGGAGCTCCTTAGTTCTGCTTCTCGGGGTTGGAAGTGGCAACCTCAGCCCAGGTCTTCTTGCCGTCACCCTGAACATGCGGAGCGCGCCAGCTGACGGGCAGGTTCAGGTTGTTGGCAAGCTGCTTCTGAAGCTTGGGGTTGTTGATGGTGGGAGCATCGCCCCAGCGGATGTCGTGCCAGGTGAAGTACTTCATGAAAAGGTGGCCCAGGAAGCTGTAGGGTACCCAGAAGAACATGAAGAAGCCGATCAGCAGATAGAGAACGTAGAGGGGAGTCAGTTCCATGGCAGTGAAGGTGAACATGCCATAGATGAAGCTGTTGCCCATGAGGGCGAAGTTGTACGCGCCGTGACCGAGGCAGAGCATGAGGCCGAAGAGGCCGTAGATGCCGAACAGGCCGAGGTTGAAGAAGTGTTCGTTGGTGGTGTACTTGCGCAGACCCTTGTCGCACAGACGGCGCTGGATGAGGCCGATGGAGCCGAACAGGATGCCGGCAAAGCCGAACACGTCGCAGATCACGGTGATCACGGTGCAGAAGGTCACGAAGCCGTCGGCGCCGGCGAGCATGCCGAGGGCGGACAGAATGGTCATGCCCATGGCACCGATGAGCAGGTACAGACCGATATGGAAGGGATACGTGCGCACCCAGAGAGTGCGGTTGTGTTCCCACACAGCCTTGAGGAAAAGAGCTTCAATGAGGAAGCCCTTGAGAGCTCCGACCATGCAGCTGCGATACTTGTCCTTCCACCATTCGGTGTTTTCAAGGTAGCTGCCGCCGTATTCGACCTTTTCAGGGTCTTCATGCGCCACGGGATACAGTTCCCAGCGCAGATGCTGAGGTTTCTTGAGATAGCCGATGATTCTCATCAGAGCCACGGCCACAAAGGCTATAACCGCCACATAGGCCAAACAGTAGAAAAAGATGCTCATGGTTGTCTCCTGTCGCGTTGTCCGCCAACTTGCATCCTGACAGGGGCAATCTGCCCCGGCCATCAATTCGCACCACGCTTCCAGACCGCCCGCCGCACCGCCGCGTCATGAATAGAAATATGAGGAATTATTCCCCCTATTTTCCCGGCGATGGCCATTGCCGGGCGGCAGGACCGGCGCAAGGATGCACCGGAGGAAAGCTGATGAAGACTACACCACTAAGCGCAAAAAAACAAGTCCGAGGGAGCAAGAACTTTCACAAGGTCACAACGCGAAGGAGACCGACGGGGAGGGTCTTGCTCCCTCTCCTATTAATAAGTACACTGCGCCTGAATTCAAGACCCGGAGGACGGATGTACGTTTATCTCATCGGCGCAGGCCCCGGCGATCCCGGCCTGCTCACCTGCAAAGGCAGACAGGTGCTTTCTGAAGCGGACGTCGTCGTGTACGACTATCTTTCCAGCGACGAACTCCTCGCCCTGGCCCGGCCCGATGCCGAACTCATCTATGTAGGCAAAATCGCGGGCAATCACGCCATGAAACAGGGCGACATCAACAAGCTTCTCATCGCCAAGGCGAAGGAAGGCAAAATCGTCGCGCGTCTCAAGGGCGGCGATCCCTACATCTTCGGACGCGGCGGCGAAGAAGCCGAGGAACTCGTGGAAGCCGGCGTGCCCTTTGAAGAAATTCCCGGCATTTCCAGCTCCATAGCCGCGCCTGCCTACGCGGGCATTCCGCTGACGCACCGCGCGTGGTCCTCTTCGGTCACCATCGTCACCGGTCATGAGGATCCCAACAAATCCAGCTCCGTGCTCGACTGGCACGCTCTGGCCCGCAGCGCGTCCACGCTGGTCTTTCTCATGGGCATGAAAAATCTGCCTGAAATCACGGCCAAGCTCATGGAATCCGGCCTGTCCGGCGACACTCCCGCCGCGCTGGTGTACTGGGGCACCACCGAAAAGCAGCGTTCGCTCGTTTCCACGCTGTCCGATCTGCCCGCCGCCGCGGCGCGCGAAGGTTTCGCCAACCCCTCCATCATCGTGGTGGGCGACGTGGTGCGCCTCAAGGACAAGCTCAACTGGTTCGAGAAAAAGCCGCTGTTCGGACGCACCGTGGTGGTCACCAGAGCGAGGGAACAGGCCAGCGACAGCGCGGCTCTTCTGGCTGCCCGGGGAGCCCGCGTGATCCAGTTCCCCACCATCAGGATCGTCCCCATGGACGACTACTCGCGCCTTGACGAAGCCGTAACCCATCTTTCCCGCTACGGCTGGATCGTGTTCACCTCGGTGAACGGCGTGCGCTTCTTCCGCCAGCGCCTGAACGCCAAAGGCCTCGACGCCCGCGCGCTGGGCCCCGTCAAAGTGGCGGCCATAGGGCCGGCCACGGCCAAAGCCGTGGAAGCCATGGGCGTCAAGCCCGATCTCGTTCCTTCCTCCTATGTAGCGGAAGGCGTGGCGCAGGCCATGGTCGATCTCGGCATGAAAGGACAGAAGGTTCTGCTGCCCCGGGCGAAGGAGGCCCGCGACGTTCTGCCCAACGCCCTGCGCGAGGCCGGCGCGGACGTGGACGTCATCGCCGCCTACGAAAACGTTCCTTCCGATGAACACCGCGATCAGGTCATGGCCGCTCTGGAAGCCGGAACCCTCGACTGCGTGACCTTCGGTTCCTCGTCCACGGTGCGCAATTTCCTGGCCTCCATTCCGCTGGAAGAGCTGAAGAAACATCCCGGCGTTCGTTTCGCCGCCATCGGCCCCGTCACCGCGGAAACCATGCGTTCTCTCGGTATGACGCCCGACATCCAGCCGGAAGAATTCACCATTCCCGCGATGGTGGACGCCGTGTGCGCCGCCTTCGCCCACAAGGAGCGCGCATGACCCTCAAGCTCGGCATTCTCGCTTCCGGCAGCGGCACCAACGCTCAGGCCATGATCGACGCCGCGGAAGCGGGAAAACTGGACGCGGACATACGCGTCATCATCGCCAACCGTCCGGGGGCTCCGGTGCTGGAGCGGGCGAAGAAGCACGGCATTCCTCATCTTTGCCTTGACCACAAGACCTTCCCCGACCGCGAAACCTTTGACCGGCGCATGGTGGAAGAGCTGCTCGCCGCCGGCGTGGACACCGTGGCCCTCGCCGGCTACATGCGCCTGGTCACGCCCGCTTTTCTCGACGCCTTTCCCAACCGCGTACTCAACGTGCATCCCGCCGTGCTTCCCGCCTTTCCCGGCACGCACGGCGCGCGCGACGCGTGGGTCTACGGCGCCAAGTTCAGCGGCTGCACGGTGCACGTGGTCGATCCGGTCATGGACGGCGGCCCCATCATCATTCAGGCCACGCTGCCCGTGCGCCAGGATGAAGACGACGAAGCCCTCCTGAACCGCATTCATGTGTTCGAGCACCGCATCTACGTGCAGGCTCTGCAATGGCTGGCGGAAGGCCGCCTGCGCATGGAAGGACGCCGCATGCTGCTGGAGCCGGCGAACCGTCCCGCGGCCCCGCAGCCGGAACTCGCGCTGGTCTGGCCTCCTCTTGAAGAAGGGTTCTAGCGCGCCGAACCCCGTTCACCGCCGGAGCTGACGCCCCGGCTCATTCCGCGCGGCTCCGCCGCGCCGACACGGCTTTTCAGCCGAGGGAGATTGCATGAAAACTTCCCGTCTTTTCGCTCTCTTTGCCCTGCTTGCCTGCCTGTGCCTGGGCTCCGCCGCCTTCGCCGCCGACGACGCGCCGCGCAAGGCGGAACGCCGCACTCCCGTAGTTGTGGAATTTGAAGGCGACGACAGCATCGGGGTCGCCCTGTTCTCCAACCTTCAGAAAAAAATCAACAGCTCCAACCCCGCCAATCCCGCGCGCGAGGCGAAATTCCGCATTCTGCTCTCCACGGCCTCGGAATTCCCTTCCAGGCCCGGCGTCGGCTCCATCTACGCCGTGGTATGGACGCTCGCCCTTTCCGAGGGTTCCATGGAATACTATCTCGTGCGCGACCTTGGCGTCGTCACGCCCGACACCGTCGACGAAGTGGCCGACCGCATCGTCAGCCGCACCGACGGCGTGGCCGCCCGCTACGGCTATCTCGACCGCGAAAAATAATCGGTAACGTGAAGCGGAGATTCGCAAGTCTCCGCTTCACGCGTTTCCCGCGCCGTTCTCTCCGACCGCAACTCCCCGTTCTCGCACGGATCTTCTCATGAAAACGCTCCTCAACATTCTGACGGACTGCTGGAAAGACGGGCATAAGGTCGCGCTCGGCATCTTTCGCTTCCTCATCCCCATCGTCATTCTGGTCAAGCTGCTGGAGGAAAGCGGACTCATTCCGTGGCTTTCCCTGCCGTTGCGCCCCGTCATGGATCTGATAGGCCTGCCCGCGGAACTGAGTCTGGCGTGGATATCCTGCGTGCTGGTGAGCATCTATTCCGGACTCATGGTGCTCATCGCCCTCGTGCCCCAGCTGCCCGACCTTTCCGTAGCCCAGATGACGGTGTTCGGCGTGCTGGTGCTCATCGCCCACAGCATCATTCTGGAAGTTCGCATCGCCGGACAATGCGGCGCGGGCATGACGTTCCAGTGTCTGTTGCGGCTCGTGGGAAGCGTGGTAGCGGCTTTCCTTCTGCATCTCATTCTCGACGGATTCGGCCTTCTTCAGGAAAAGGCGACCATTCTTCTTTCCGCGCAGGCCACGAGCACCTGGGACGCCTGGCTGTTCCAGCAAATAAAAACGCTCGCGCAGATCTACGTCATCATCTGCGCCGTCATGCTTCTCCAGCGTTTTCTTGACGACTTTCACATTTCCGAATGGATGGGACGACTGCTCGGCCCCGTTCTCCGGCTGCTCGGCGTTTCCCCCAAGGCCGTTTCCATCGTCGTCATCGGATTCACCATGGGTCTGCTCTACGGGAGCGGCGTGCTTATCAAAAACGCGCAGGAAGGCGCCATTTCCCGACGCGACGCCCTGTGCGCCATTTCTCTGCTGGGACTTTCCCATTCCCTTATCGAAGACACCCTGCTGCTCACCCTCATCGGCGGCAGTCTGTGGGGGCTGCTTGGCTTCAGACTGGCGTTCACGCTGGCCGTGGGAGCCCTCATCAACGCCTTCTGTCCGGCTTCGGCGTTTCGTTCAGACACGGAGGAAAACGATTCTCATGAAGAAGACTCTGTGGATCAATGCCGGTGAAATTTCCGGCGACCTTCAGGGCGGCGCGCTGCTCTCCGCCCTGCGCGACGTCGCGCCGAAAGATTCCCTGCGCGTCGTGGGCATGGGCGGCGAAAACCTGGCTCGCGCGGGGCAGGAAAATCTGCTGCGCGTGGAAGAACTTTCCGTCATGGGCATTGTGGAAGTGCTCGCCAGCCTGCCGCGCGCCTTCAAGCTGCTGCGCCGCATCCGACGCGAAATGGAACGCGTCCGTCCCGACGCCGTGCTGCTCATCGACGCGCCGGAATTCAACTTCCGCGTGGCGAAAATCGCCCACGGCATGGGAATTCCCGTGTATTATTTCATTCCGCCCAAAGTCTGGGCGTGGCGCACGGGCCGCGTGAAATTCCTGCGGGAACACGTCCGCCGCATTTTCTCCATCCTTCCCTTTGAGGTGGATTTCTACCGCCAGCACGGCATGGACGTGACGTACGTGGGCAACCCGCTGGTCGATCTTGTGGACTACGAAAACATCCGGGACGTCACTCCCTCGCCACGACGCATAGGGCTCATGCCCGGCAGCCGGCGCAAGGAAGTGGAGTCGCTTCTGCCCGCGTTCGCCGGAGCGGCCCGCATTCTCCTCAGAAAATTTCCAGGCCTTGAGTTTCACTGCATACGATCCTCGAATTTTTCCGAAGAGTACCTGCGTTCCCTCTGGGATTGCGACATCCCGCTGACCATGCATGACGGGCAGGACCGCTATCGTCTCATGCGCTCGTTTTACTGCGTCATGGCCGCGTCCGGCACGGCCACGCTGGAAACGGGACTGGCGGGAGTGCCCACGCTGGTGGCCTACAAGGTTTCCCCTCTCTCCTACTGGATAGGTCTCCACGTGCTGAAGGTAAAGTGGATAAGCCTGACCAATCTCATCATGAATCGCACGGTTTTTCCCGAGCACATCGAAAAAAACGCCGATCCCGAACCGCTCGCGAGGCGCATGGAAGACTGGCTTTCCCATCCGGAAAAGCTGAACGACATCATCGCCGATCTGAAGGAACTGCGCGAACGCTGCGGCGCGCCAGGCAGCGCGCGACGAGCGGCGGCCGCCCTGTGTCTGGAACTCTTCCCTTCCCTCGCCGAAAGGGAAGAAGAACGTCGCGGCTGACAACGACGCGAGGCGAGATCCTTTCGCCGCGGGAGAAAGACGTTCACCGCAAAAACGAGGAACGCTCCTGATCATGGCTCGCGCGCGCCGTCGCTCTCGACCGTCGGAACTCGCCGCGTAAAAATCATTGCGGCCTAGAAGAGGCGCGAAGTCTCGCTCCGCGCCTCTCCAAGCGTCGCCCAAGAAACGCCCAGAAGCAGGACACGCCAAGATACATGGCCGCCGTAACGAGCCACAATTCAAAGGTCATGCGGGAAACGGCCATAACTTCAAGGCTCTGAAACGTCAGCTCCGGCAGAGAAATGGCCGAAGCCAGAGCCGTTTCCTTGAACACGGAAATGCATTGCCCCGTGAGCGGAGGAACCATGACGCGGAACGCCTGTGGCGCGATAATCCAGCGCAGCTGTTGCCAGCCGTTCATTCCCAGGGAGGCCGAAGCGTCCCACTGCGTGCTGTCCACGGCTTCCAGAGCTCCGCGCACGATTTCCGCCACATACGCCCCGGAATAGAGCCCCAGCGTCAACACGGCCGCGGCCATGCGATCCGTCTGTCCAGGGGGCGCGAACAACGCGGCAACCAGAGAACGCCCCCACGCCGGCAGGGAAGCCACGGCGTCTTCCAGACGCAGAAAAGGTTCGGTAAAAAAGGATCCAGCAAAAAAATAGACAAGAAAAAGCAGCACCAGCGGAGGCGTGTTCCGCAACACCGTAATGTACAACGCGGCGGGCCATGCCGCCAGACCGCGCTGACGGGCGGAAAGCGCGCCCACGATTCCGCCGGAAACAAGCGCCACAAGCAAAGACCAGAACCCCAGTCGCAGCGTGCCGAAAAGCCCCTGAAGCAGCATGCCCGCCCGCCACGCGCCGGAGGCGTCGCGGGAAACGACGTACGGCCAGAGCGCGCTCCAGTCCCAGGCGTGCCTGGTCACGCTCGCGGAACGCCAGCAAAACGCCACCGCAAGAAACACGGCGGTCAACGCCAGAACGGCGTCCCACGAGTTCAGCTGTCTCCAGCCGCGCGCTCCGCTGTGACCGGGGATGCGGTTCAGTTGAGTCTGCTCTGCCATGCGTCGGATTTAAACCAGTAGTCGCGGCGTTCCTGAAGCCAGCCCTCTTCTTCCACCAGACGAATCCAGCTGTCGAACACGTTGAGGGTGTCGAAATCGCCCTTGGGAACGGCAAACGCCACAGGCTGCATGGCGAGTCCCGTTTCAAATTTCTGCACCAGCGCGTCGCCGTGTTTCAACGTTTCCATGGCGGGGAGCGGCGCGCTGGACACAAAGGCGTGGGCCCGGCCGGAAAGCACTTCCTCCACGGCGGGAGCCTCGTCGTTGAACATGCGCAGCGACGCCTTCGGGAACAGTTTCGCCGCCGCGGCCGCGGCCGTGGTGCCGGTGCGCACGGCAATGATCACGCCTTCGTCGTTCAAGTCCTCAATCTTGGAAATGGACGCCGACTTTTCCCGATTCAGCGTCAGATCGACATAGGCGTGGTCGTAGGGAATGGAAAAATTCACGGTCAGCATGCGCTGCGGCGTGACGCTCATGCTCCCTATGATGACGTCGAACTTGCCGGAAAGCAGCGCGGGAATAATGCCGTCCCAGCTGGTGGGCACCAGCTGAAGCTTCACGCCGAGATCCGAGGCCAGCCTTTCCGCCACGTCGATTTCAAAACCGATATATTTTCCTTCCTTGTCCTGCATGGCCCACGGAACAAAGGAAGAAAAGCCGACCCGCAGCGCGCCGCGGCGCACGACTTTTTCTATGACGGATTCGCGAGGATCCGCGTGCCCCGCGGAAGGCAGACAGAACGACAACCCCAGAGCCAGAAGAAAAACGGCAAGTGCATGTTTCATGAACGCTCCTTTCGTTCCAGAAGCCGGGCAGGAACGCTGACCAGCGACGTGAGGACAAGATAAACGGCCGCAGCCAGCAGCCACAATTCAAAACTGAGAAACGTGTCGGTAATGACCACGCGGGTGCGCATGGTAAGATCGGCCACGGCTATGGCGCTCACCAGCGAGGTGTCCTTGATGAGCGACACCATCTGCCCCGCAAGCGCGGGCAGCGACTGCCGCAACGCCTGAGGAACCACCACCAGCCTGGCCGCCATGCCCAAAGGCATGCCGAGACTGAGCGCAGCCTCCCACTGCCCCCGCGGCACACTCATGACGCCCGCCCGAAAAATTTCCGCGATATACGCGCCCTCAAAAAGTCCGAGGGAAAGCACCGCCGCCGTGAACGGCCCGACGCCCAGAACCGGAGCGGCCACAAAATACACCATGAAAAGCTGCATGAGCAGCGGCGTGTTGCGCAAAAGCCCCAGCGACATCGACGCCAGCAGACGCGCCACCGGAGACGAGGAAAAACGCATGACCGCAAGAACGCCTCCCCAGACCAGCGACAGCGCAAGGCTGGCCAGCGTCAGCCGGAACGTCACGCCAAGAGCTTCCAGCAACGCCCCCGGCCGAAAGGAACCTTCTTCCCACGAGCCGACGTATCGCCACACGCGGTACCATTGCCAGCGGTACTGCTCCGACGCGGCGTCCACGAACCACCAGACAAGCGCGAGCATAAGCGCAAGCAGCAGCGCGGGCCTCCACAGGGCCCGTATCCGTTGCCTTCTGGCAAAAAGAACGCACGCGTCAGGCATGGCCGGCTCCGTCTCAGTGACTCAGGGAAGTCTGTTTGAGCGACGACCCCTCTTCCAGCTTCTGACGAACGGAACGGCCGTCCGGAGCCTGCGTCATCGTGCTCTGTCCCTGAAGAAATTCCATGACGTTGCTTTCCTTAAGCTCGCCGCCCGAAGCGTCATTGCGCACGCTCACCCGACCGTAGACATGATCCAGCACCATAAGAACGTACGGCTTCAAAACTGGCGTTTTCAGGTCGATAATGACGAGGTAATATTCCCGAAAGCGTTTCGGCGTATCGGAATAGCCGGAGCGGCACAAGACCAGCCAGTCGTCCACGCCGTCGTTGTTCCAGTCGGTCACGGCCACAAGCTCCAGCAGCACGCGGTTCATGCCCTGCTCGATGACGGCCTTGTTGTCTTCATAGCGAATCTTCGCGTCGGGCGTGAGCATGGCCCGAAACGTGGACGGCACGGGCATGCGGGCGTCGGGAAAACGAAAGGCCGGCGACAATCTGTTCACCAGCGTCTTTCCCGCGTCGGAAGGACGGGAGGGAAACATCGACGAATACCAGTCGCCGTTCTTGTCCACGATGGTCTTCTTAAGCATCACCGGACGCATGGCCCGGGACATGGCCACAAACTGCCCGCCGTCCAGAGCTTCCACCATGCGGCAGTCCCGGGGCGCGCACCCCGAAAGAACGAAAAGACACGCCGCCAGGGCGAGGCAGGCATAACGCTTGTACATGATTCTACCTTCTTTGCTACATTGGCCGGAACGCGGGACGTCCGCGTCCGTTTCGCGCGACGCCGCGCGAGAAAGTCACCCCTGAGCCGAACGACCGGAAGCGTCGGTCGACTTCACGCCGTTGCGGGGGCAAAGCGGGGAAAGTTCGCACGTCCCGCAGGAAGGTTTGCGCGCGTCGCACACGTCGCGCCCGAACCAGACCAGGCGATGGTTCACGTCTCCCCACTCTTCCCGGGGGAAAAGTTTAATGAGATCCTGTTCTATTTTGACCGGATCGGTATTCTTCGTCAGCCCGAGGCGGAAAGACAGGCGTTTGACGTGCGTGTCCACGGCCAGCCCCTGATTGATGCCGAACCCGCCCCAGAGCACCACATTGGCGGTCTTTCGCGCCACGCCGGGCAGCGTGACGAGCTCCTCAATGGTGCGAGGCACTTCGCCGCCGAACACGTCCGTCACCCGCCTGGCCGCGCCGATGAGATTTTTCGCCTTGCTGTGATAAAAGCCCGCCGCATGTATCACGTCTTCGAGTTCCTCCTGCGAGGCCCCGGCCAGAGACGCGGGATCGGGCCAGCGGCGGAACAGCTCCGGCGTAATGGTGTTCACTCTGGCGTCGGTGCATTGGGCGGCCAGCACCGTGGCCACCAGCAGCTCCCACGGATTTTCGTGAACGAGCATGGTCTCCGTCACGGGATACCGTTTTTTCAAAAGCTCCAGCACGGCCATGGCGCGATTCGCCTTTTCCGTCCTTTTCATCGGATTATCCTCCGCCCTGCGCATCCTCATTGAAAGACGCCCCGCGTTGCCGACGGGCGTTTTCGTTTTTCCGACTCCCGCAATCCGACGGATCGGGCGACCGTCCGCTCTCGACGACGGTCCAGGACTCGAAAAGCAATGCCCTGTTCTGCCATAATATCGCCCGACGGGCAAGAAAGCCCGCCTCCGGGGAAGAGCATACTTGTCAAAGCCCCCTGAGTGCCGTTAAAAACAGAGGAAACCCCATGCCGAGCGGCATGCGAATCAACCCTACGGAGCCAAGCATGATTCACCTTTCCGGTTCTCTCGCCTTTGACCGCATCATGACCTTTCCCGGCCACTTCGAAGATCATATTCTCCCGGAAAAACTTCACTTTCTGAACGTTTCCTTCCCCATTGACCGTCTTGAGGAAAAAATGGGCGGCACGGCCGGAAACATCGCCTATTCGCTCGCCCTGCTCAACGAGCGTTCCGCCATCTACAGCGCGGTGGGCAAAGACTTTGCCGAATACGGTCGACGTCTCGCCTCCATGGGCATCGACCTCGACGGCGTGAAAATCGACGACAATGACTTTACCGCCTGCTGCTACATCATGACCGACAAAAGCAGCAACCAGATCAACGCCTTTTCGTCTTCGGCCATGAAAACGCCCGCCTTCCCGGACAAGACGCCCGCCGTGACCAAGGGTGACTGGGGCCTCGTCGCTCCCGGCAACGTGGACGACATGGTAAATCTGCCCGCCTTCTACAGGGAACGCGGCATCCCCTATATTTTCGATCCCGGCCAGCAGATCACGGTGCTCGGCGGAGATCAGCTCGCCTCCGGTCTCACCGGCGCCCATATCCTCATCGGCAACGACTACGAGATCGAACGCATCGAAAAGCTGACCGGACTCAGCCGCGACGCCCTGCTCGACCGCGTGGAATTTCTCATCGTCACCTTCGGCGGCAAGGGTTCCGTCATTCTCCACAAGGGCGCGCGTCCCTATGAAATTCCCGCCGTGCCGGTCGAAAACGTTTCCGACCCCACCGGCGCGGGCGACGCGTACCGCGCGGGCCTGCTCAAGGGCCTGCACAGCGGCATGGGCATAGCTTTTTCGGCTCGCCTCGGCACCGTGACCGCCAGCTTCTGCGTGGAACAGTACGGCACGCAGCTTCACTCCTTCACGCCGGAAGCGTTTCAGGCGCGCTATGAAGCCTCCTTCGGCCCCATGCCCGTGCTGAACTGAACTCCACCGTCATTGCGGCCCGCGGCCCCGTTCCGCGGGCCGTTTTTCATTCCAACGGCCTACCGATCCGCGTCCACGTCCACAAACGCAAAACGCTCCACGTCAAACAGGCCCCGGGCCGTGAGCTTGATGCGGGGAATGACCGGCAACGCAAGAAAACTGAGCGTCATGAAGGCGTCCGCGCCTTCCCAGATATGATAATGCGACGAGGCCAGCTTCAGAAGCTCGTTCAGCCGGGCGGAAACCTCCTCCGCGGGACGCTCGCTCATCAGACCGCCCACGGGAAGAGGCAATGAAGCCAGCAGTCGGGATTCTGACACCATGACTATGCCGCCCTGCATGCGTTCCACTTCGCGCACGGCGCAGAGCATGTCGTTCTCATTATCGCCGGCCACCACAATATTATGGGAATCGTGGGAAATGGTTGTGGCTATCGCCCCGTTTCTCAGACCATAACGGCCGTCGAGCAAGCCTACCCCCATCTTGCCCGTGGCGTGATGCCGTTCCAGAACGGCGATTTTCAGCAGACCGGGGTTGCGGGCAAGTTCCACCTCGCCGTCGGCTTCCGTGACCACGGAGCGCACCAGGCAATCCGTGATGAGCGAATGCGCCTGCACGCCGATGACGCGCGCCTTGCCGGAAGGCACCTTCACCGAAAACGGACGTTCGGGCAGCGGCGCCAGATTGACGCTGAAGCACAGTTCTCCGGGATCGACCATGGAAAAGGACCGCAAGGTTCGGCCGTCCCTGGCCACCAGCTCGCCGCCGGCCCAGCAGGACAACACGCGGAAATCCTTGAGATCCTCCACCAGCACAAGATCGGCGCGCCTCCCCGGGGCGATGCCTCCCCTGTCGCGCAGGCCGTAACACTCCGCGGCGTTGAGCGTGGCCATGCGCACCGCGCTCACAGGATCGAGGCCGAAACGCACGGCCATGCGCACGTTATTGATGATGTGTCCCCGCTCAAGAATGTCGGAAGGCTGCCTGTCGTCGGTGCAGAACAGACAACGACGCTGATTGCCGGGCGTGAGACCGGGCAGAAGCCGCAACAGATCCCGCGAGGCCGACCCCTCACGCAACAATACGTACATGCCGCAGGCCACGCGCCTTTCCAATTCCTCCACCGTGGTGCACTCATGATCGGTGCTCACGCCAAGTGCCGCGCACGCTTCCAGGTCCCGCTCCGAAACCATCGGAGAATGACCGTCTATCACCTTGCCGGCGGCCAGCGTTCTTTCCATTTTTTCCAGCACGTCGGCGTCGCCGGAAATCAATCCGGGCACGTTCATCATTTCCGCCAGACCGCCCACGTCCGGATCCGCGAGCAACGGCGCGATATCATCGGCGCGAAGGTCGGCGCCGGCGTCTTCCACAGGCAACGCGGGCACGCAGGAAGGCAGCATGACGCGCACGTCCAGAGGCAGATCCCGCGACGCCTCCAGCATGTATCGTATGCCGGCCATGCCCTTCACGTTGGCTATCTCGTGAGGGTCGGCCACAACGGTGGTGGTGCCGAACGGGAGCACCAGTTCCGCAAAACGCGCCGGACAAAGCATGGACGATTCGATATGAACGTGCCCGTCAATGAGACCGGGAAGGAGCCAGCGCCCCCCGCCGTCCACGACCTCGCGAGCTTCAAGGCCGCCAAAGCCGACAATGCGTCCCTGTCCCACGCTGACGGAGCCCTCGCGAATCTCCCCGCTGAACACATCCACGATGCGAACGTTGTCAATGCGCGTATCGACGGGCGCGCGCCCCGTGGCCATAGCCCAAAACTCTCTGTTCATGCTACCCTCTGCCGGCGTTCTGCGTGTTTTTAATGCGGATTTCCCTGTCCACAAGCTGCGCGAGCATCAGAGATATCGCCGTCAGTCCCGCGCCGAAAAGAAACACGGACTGATACCCCCAGCTCGTCCACATCCAGCCGCCGATGGCGGGAAGGGTCACGGCGGGAATATGGTTGATGGTCTGAGCGATGGCCATATTGGGCGCGGCGTCTTCCGGAAACGCGATTTTCTGAAAAAACGTGCGCACCGCGATGGAAAAGTTGAAGGTAAGGCTGTCGAACACATACAGCAGCACGATAAGCCATTCGCTCCTGGTAAGCGCGTATCCCGTAAAAATAAGGAAGGCCGCTATATATTCGATGGTCATGAGACGGCGTTCGCCCAATCTGTTGATGATCTTTCCGACCATGGGATTGAACAGCCAGTTCACCGTGTAGTTGAACATGAACATCAGGGACACGCTGCGCACCGAGAATCCGAACTGTTCCACCATGAGAAACACGGCAAACACCGAAAACACGATACGCCGACCGCCCATGAGAAAATTAAGCACGTAAAACAGCCAGTAGCGTTTCTGGGGCAGCACTCTCTTGCGCTGCTCCGGAGCTTTGCTGCCGGTCAGGGGATGCACCAGGCCCAAAAAGCCGAGAATCAGCCCTATGGCTCCGGGCACGAAAAACAGCCAGACGAAACTCAGTTTTTCGGAAAAGAAAAACACGAACACCGAGATCATGAGACTGCCGCCCGCCACAAGGCCGCGCAGCCGGCCCATGACGATGGGCGTCTGCCTGAGGTCAAAATGCTGAATGGCCAAAGAATTGTTCATGGCTTCAAAATAATGATAGCCAAAGGACATGAGCATACTGGTGAATATGATGGGCACAAAGGAAGGAAAACATCCCGTCAGCATGGTGCCGAGGCCCGCGGCCATAACGGAAAGCGCGGCCAGTTTATGCTCCTTCATGAAAAAAAGGAAAAAAATGAGCGTCACGCCCAGAAGGCCGGGAATTTCGCGCAGGCCCTGCACAAGACCGCTCTGGGCGGCGTTGAGCCCGGCGGCGTTGACCACGAAGTTGTTGTAGAGCATGGTCCACCCCTGCATGGCCACGGTGGATCCGAAATTGAGCATGGCCATGAAAAGAAGAACATGCTTCTTGGACGCAGGAAGTCCCGTAAAAAGAGCCATAACGTCACCTGAATATGAAAAGTAAAATTCAGGTGTATGCCTTATCGGCCGACGCGTCAAAGGGCCGCGTCACAAACGGCACGCTTTCCGTCCGCCGCGCCCTCAAAAAAAAGCGACGAAAATCCGCCCTCTCTTTGCGTCAAAAAAAGACAGGAGGAACGGCTTCCGTCGTTCCCCTGAGATTCTCGCTATCTTCAACGCTTCAGCGAGCGAAACGCCCGCGTTGCGACGATCCCCGTTTAAAAAAGCGCGAACGCCTCAGCGGTCCGCATACTCCAGAAGCCCCTCCTCACGGACCAGTTTCCGCAAAAAAGCGTTATTGTGGCCGTGACCGGAACAGGACACCGTGAACGCTCCCAGCATGGGACGCCCGAGCATGGCCATGTCCCCTATGAAATCCAGCATCTTGTGGCGCACGAACTCGTCCGGAAAACGAAGCCCTTCCTTGTTGATAACGCCCTCGTCCCCCACGACGACCACGTTATCCAGCGAGCCTCCGCGGGCAAGGCCGCGACTATGCAGGTATTCCACTTCCTTCAGGAAACCGAAGGTGCGCGCGGGAGCCACTTCCTTTTCAAAGGTTTCGGGCGTGACGTTCAGAACAAAACGCTGTTCCCCGATGGCGGGGTGGGGAAAACGGATGGTGTAATCCACGAGAAAACCGTCAAACGGCCGCGCGACGATGGACTTTCCGTTCTTTTCCAGAGAACACTCGCGCACGACGCGCGCCACGCGACGGGGCGCGTTCTGAGCGCGAAGTCCCGCGCCGAGCAGCGCGTCCACCACGATTTTCGCCGAACCGTCAAGAATGGGAGCCTCGCCCCCGAAGACGTGCACTTCCACGTTGTCCACGCCCAAACCGTTCAGCGCGGCGAGCACATGTTCGATGGTGGAAACGCTGACCTTGCCGTCGCTGACGGTGGTGGCCAGCTCCGTGGTGCTCACGGCCTCCGGACGGAGAGAAAGCAGATGCACGCCGTCCTCGGAATGAATATGAAACACAATACCCGAATTTTCCGACGCCGGTCGGAACTCCACGCTGACTTCATGGCCGGAATGAAGAGAAATTCCCCGGCAGACAACAGATTCGCCAAGAGTGGTCTGGGGCATGGCAATCTCCCGAACGCCCCGACGGAACATTCCGCCGCGGCAACCCCGACGGTACGGCCGGGGGTTTACGCGCCGAAGCGTCTCACCGCGAAAAGGAATCTGTCCTTTCCGGCGAGGTCCCGCCCCGTGCGCATATCCATCCAGTACGCGTCCGAACACAACGCCCGGCACGCTTCGCCCTGAAGGTATCCGTGCTCCATGAGCAACAGGCCGCCTTCTTTCAGCAGGGCGCGGGCCGCCGCTTCCACCGCGCGGGGATGCTCCAGTCCTTCCGGACCCGGCACCAGCGCGGAGCGCGGCTCAAAATTCCTGACGCCGGGATCAAGGCCGGCGTATTCTTCTTCACTGACATACGGAGGATTGCTCACCACAAGATCAAAGCCGCCGACGGGCAAAGGCAACGGCCGGGTGAAATCGGCGAGCAGAAAAGTCACGGCATCCGACGCGCCGTGCGTTTCCGCGTTGCGCCGCGCCACGACCAAGGCCTCTGGGGAAATATCCACGGCCACGCCCGTCCATGACGGTCTTTCCGCCGCCAGCGTCACGGCGATGCAGCCGCTCCCGGTCCCAAGATCCAGGAAACGGACGCCGTCGCGATTCTGAAAAAACGACAACGCGGCATCCACCAGATGTTCCGTTTCAGGACGGGGAATCAGCGTTGCGGCGTTCACCTGAAAATCGCGTCCGTAAAATTCCCGCCGGCCGAGTATGTAGGCCACGGGCTCCCCGGCGAGACGCCGCGTCAGCATGGCCTCCAGCGCGGTCTCCGCCTCCGGCGGAACCTCCTCTTCGGAATGGGCCACAAGCGCCACCTTGTCCACGTAGAGCGCGTGGCAAAGCAAAAGCGCGGCCACCGCCGCCGGAGACTCGGTTCCGGCAAGACGAGCCGTGGCGCGTATTTTCCATTCACGTCTGGTCATAATGCGGTCAAACTAACACAGGACGACGGACAGGACAAGAATCATCCGCAATCCCATCGTTTTCAGAAGCGGCGGCGTTCTCTCCGAACGTTCCTGACGCGCCCGGGATGAAAGACCCATCGGCCAAACGCCTCATTCGGAAAATCCGGGATCGTCGGGAAGCGATTTTTTGGACGCTTCTCCCCGGGCCAGCTCGTCGCAGCGTTCGTTCTCCGCATGGCCGGCATGCCCCTTGAGCCAGTGAAAACGCACTTCGTGGCGGGTCAGCAGCTCAGGCATGCGTCTCCACAGGTCCTGATTCTTCACAGGCTTTTTGGCCGAGGTCAGCCAGTTGTTGCGCAACCAGCCCGCAAGCCAGCGATCCTTGATCGCCTTGGCCACGTACTGGGAATCGGTATAGAGCTCCACGACGCAGGGCTCCTTCAACGCGCCCAGGGCCTCCAGCACGGCCAGTATTTCCATGCGATTGTTCGTGGTGCGCGCGAAACCGCCGCTCATCTCCCTGCGGGCTCGACCGTGCGGGCCTTCCCAGGCGAGAACGGCGGCCCATCCGCCCGGTCCGGGATTGCCGAGACAGGAGCCGTCGGTATGAATGGTCACCGTCTTCATGGCCTACTTGCCCGTCCCGTTCTTCGCCGCGAGCCT
Source organism: uncultured Mailhella sp. (assembly GCA_944324085.1). Taxonomy (GTDB): domain Bacteria; phylum Desulfobacterota; class Desulfovibrionia; order Desulfovibrionales; family Desulfovibrionaceae; genus Mailhella. The sequence continues at coordinate 88,136 of CALUUX010000043.1, forward strand.
GGCGGCCTGAATGCGATCCTTGCCGTTGTTGTGCAGCAGATACTGCGACGTGTAGTAGAAATCCATGAGCTTCTGCCGCATGGCCGCCGCCCGCTCCGGCTGTTCGGCCCTCAGATCGCGGGCGTTGTTGTCGGGCGTGGTTTCATCCAGACGGTACAGGGCTTCGCCCTTGGGACGTATGGCGTACACATACCCGTCTTCCAGAAGATACCGGGTGCTGTCGTTGTCGCTGATGAAGGCCGCGGCGTCGGCGTCGTTGGCGGGATCGAGAAGATCGCGCCCCAAGGTGTTGGTGAAGTAATCCAGACCGGCCAGCGACGCCATGGTGGGCAGCACGTCCGGCTGAATGTGCGGCGCGGGATTGACGCCGGGCGCGACCTGACCGCCGGGCGCGTAGATGAGCAGCGGCACATGCCACGCCTGAAGATTGCAGGCCCGAACGGCCGGGGTGATGTTGTCGGAATTATGATTCAGACCGTGATCGCCGAAAATGACGAACACCGTGTCGTTGAACCACGGCTGTCGGGAAGCCTTGTCGAAAAAGCGTCGCAGCGCATGATCGGAAAGGTGCAGGGAACGATATTCCTCCGCGCTTTCGTACCCGTACCAGGCGAGAGCCGCGGCGGAGGGATCGGGCGGAGACACATAGCCTTCGTTGTCGTCCGGAATGGTGTACGGACGATGGAACGACGCGGACTGTATCACGGAAATGAACGGCGCGGGCCCGTCGGTGAGCACGTCCACGGCCTCACGGAACAACGCGATGTCGGACACGCCCCACACGTCGGTATTGGGAGCCTTCCAGGCCGACTCTTCCAGAAGGTTCAAGTCCTCCACATTGTGCTGAAGCATGCCGCGGATATTGGCCCAGTTGGCGTTGCCGCCAATCATGTAATACTTCTCGTAGCCCTTGAACTCATTGAGCACGGAAGACTGGTCCACCAGCTTGGGGTTGCGCGACGTGGTTCCTCCGGAGTGATTCACGTCCGGCACGCCGCTGATGGTCGTGAACACGGCGCGGGCCGTGGTGCGCGTGGGCGCGTAGAAATTGGGATAGTACAGGGATTTGGGCGCGAGTTCCCGAAGAAACGGCGTGGGATCTATGTCCTTGCCCAGGGAAGCGGGCATGGACGGCGCGAGAGAGGTGCGCTCCCAGCAGAGCGATTCCATAATAATGACGACGATGTTGGGACGTTTCGCCATGTCCTTGCCCGGAACGTGACGCACATACGTGAGCGGAGGCTGACCTTCGGGCACGCGCAGGTAGGCGGCCATGCGGGGCCACGCCTCGCGGGTGGCTTCCACGTTGGGAGGAATAGCCTTGCCGTAGTTACGGGTATCGTACAGGTTCTGGATGGGATTCACGGCCAGAATGGCGATATTCTTGTCGGAACTGAAGTAGGCGTTGCTCCAGCGCAGCGGAAAGAAGTTGGAACTTATCTGCCCGTACCCCACAACAAAAAGCATGATCAATGACGACGCCGTGATGAGCGCGCGCCACTTGCGGCTGCAGCCTTCGCCGCCCGTCTTCGGACGCACGGGAAACGCCGCGTGCGAGCGCAGAAAGCGGGAAAACAGCCATACGTACAAGGCCACCGCCGCGGCGAACGCCATCACGATGATCACCACCGGATAGCTCTGCCACACCATGCGCACGGACTCGGAGGGGTCTTCGAGAAAGACCGCGGCTCCCATGTCGATGTGCTGATGCAGATAGAAGAAGAACCCGAAATCGAACACGTACACCAGCATGGCCCCGGCGGCCATCAGACCGGTGATCAGGCAGAGAATCCGCCGGGCCGCGGAAGCTCCTTCGCGCGAGACGGCGCGTTCAAGACGCGGCCAGAGCAGAAAGAAGGCCAGCGGCAGCGTCATGAACACCGCCATGCGGGCGTCGAACTTCAATCCGATATAAAGGGCTTCGGGAATATGTCCCCGCTCGGTGATGTCGGGCAGAAGAAAATAGAAAAGAACCAGCCTGGCGGCGAAGAACAACGCCGTGTTGGCCAGAAGAAACAGTCCTATGTCCACAAGCGGCTGAAAAGCCGAAAACGAAGAACGGCGAGAGCTCATAGTTGCTCCTTGGGCGGAAGAGCCGCCAAGAGGGGCGTCTCCCGCAAAGAGGCTACACGCGGTCGGCGTACAGCCGTTCGAGAAATTCTTCCATCGCCTCGTCCATCTGACTGACGAACTGCGTCAGCTTGAAGGTGCGGCGGCAGGACGAGCACTGCATGTACGCTTCATGACAGGTGCGGCGAATGTCCAGCGGCGCGCCGCATTCCGGGCACTTGAGCGTGGTTCTTGCCTCGCGGGGCGCAAAATAGAAGGCCATGACGACTCCATGGTTTTTCGTGACGGAAAGCCGGGAATCCGCCCGGCGAACGGCGCGGACGCGCAACGACGCGCCCGTACTACAGGGCCTGACGATAACGCAGCGACTGGCGCAACGTTTCCCTGTCCATGTATTTGACTTCGGCTCCCAGAGGAATGCCCTGCGCGAGCCGCGTGACGCGCACATCGGGGAAACGCGCGCTCACATGATCCTTGACGAAGGTGGCCGTGGCCTCGGCCTCGGCCGTGGCGCCAAGGGCAAGAATCAACTCCTTTACCCTGCCCTCGGCCAAGCGGGAGGTCAAACGGTCCATTTCCAGCGTTTCCGCCGGGCTGTGATCCAGAGGAGCCAGAAGACCGCCCAGGATCATGTAACGCCCCTTGTAGAAATTGCCCTCCTCCATGGTGAGCATGCTGTCCCACTCGGCCACAAGGCAGAGCTGGGTATCGTCTCGTTCGGGATCGGCGCAGATGGGGCAGGGATCGGAATCCGACAGGCCGCCGCAGCGGCTGCACAAATGAAGCGTGTCGCGCAGCTCGTACACGCCCTTGCCCAGCCGACGGACCTCGGCTTCGGGCCACTTGAGCAGGGTCATGGCGGCGCGCATGGCGGATTTGGGCCCGAGTCCGGGCAAACGGGCGAGCTGGTCCACGAGATTTTTCAACGGTTCAGGAATACGCTGCAACGTCATCGTCCTTCGTTTCTTTCAAAAAAAACAGCCTCTCTCCCGAAACGAAACGCCGGGAGAAAGCGTCCGTCCCTCGACGGAAAAGACAAACGCTATTCGACGAGATGACCGAGACGCCCTAAACGAGGCGTATGGGTGTCGCTGTCCCAGGACCAGTAGATGCGCCACGCCTTGCCGTGAATATAGGACCGCGGCACGCAGCCCCAGGCGCGGGAATCCTCGGAATTGTCGCGGTTGTCGCCCATGACGAAATACGAATCTTCGGGCACGGTCACGGGGCCGATGTTGTCCAGCCGGCCGATCACGTTGGGATAAAGCTGCTGAATGTAGTCTTCCTTCACGGGCTGACCGTTGCGGTAGAACTGCTTGTCGCGCATTTCAATGACGTCGCCGGGAAGCCCCACCACGCGCTTGATGTAGTCGGTGCCGGGATCGCGGGGATACTTGAACACGATGATGTCGCCGATCTGAGGATCGGCTCCCCGGAAGAGATACCTGTCGGTGAAGGGTATCTTCACGCCGTACACGAACTTGTTGACCAGCACGTAATCGCCTATCTGCACGGTCTGAAGCATGGAACCTGACGGTATGGTGTACGCCTGAAGGAAAAAGGTTCTGATGACGAGAGCCAGCACCACTGCCGTCAGCAACGCTTCGCAGTACTCGCGAAACATGGACGTTCCTTTCTTTCTGGAGTGTTCGGACATGATTTAATGCCAGGGCGCAAAGCCGGGTTGAAGTGACTTGGAAGGTCTGGAACGTGCGGAGATTAGCACGGCGGGAACGCTCGCGCAAGGCGACATTTTTCCCTGTTTTTTTCACGGCTTCCCGCCGACGCTTCCCTTACGCCGCTTGCGCCCGTCCGGCAAGTGTGGCAGATTGAAGGGTATTCCAAAGGAACGGAGAATTTTCCATGATCCAGATACCTCAGGGCTTCCGTCTCGCGGCGGCCAACGCCGATTTCCGGGGCAAGCGGCTCGACCGCAACGATCTTTCCCTCGCCTTCAGCGACGTTCCCGCCACCGCCGCCGGCGTGTTCACCACCAATCTTTTCCGGGCCGCTCCCGTGCTCGTCTCGGAAGAACATATCAAAGATTCCGAAGGCAGAGGCGTGCGGGGCGTGCTGTTCAACTCCGGTCAGGCCAACGCCTGCACCGGCGAAGAAGGCCGGGAAAACTGCCTCCGCTCCCTGGCCATGGTGAGCGAAGCCCTGCGCGCCGCGGGAGAAAAAGTCTCCCCCAGCGATCTGCTTCCCGCCTCCACGGGCGTCATCGGCGCGCAGATGCCCATGGACAAATGGGCCGCCGCCGCGCCCGCTCTCGCGGCCTCCCTGGGCTCCGTGGATATCGAAGGCCTGGCGCGCGCCATGATGACCACGGACGCGTTTCCCAAAATGTCGGGACGCGAACTGTCCCTGGCCGGCGGCGTCGTCCGTCTGGCGGGCGTGGCCAAGGGCGCGGGCATGATCTGCCCCAACATGGCCACCATGCTTTCGCTCGTCATGTGCGACGCGTCCGTCGATCCCGCCGCGTGGCGCGCCATGTTCCGTCGCGCGGCCGACGCCACCTTTAACCGCGTGAGCGTCGACGGCGACACCTCCACCAACGACTCGCTCTACGGCCTCGCCAACGGCGCGTCCGGCGTCGTCGTCGCGCAGGACGAACTGCCCCTGCTGGAAGCGGCTCTCGTGGAAGTGCTGAGCGAACTCGCCTACATGCTGGTCAAGGACGGCGAAGGCGCGACCAAGGTCATGCATATCCACGTCATCGGGGCCGCCAGCGACGCGGACGCCGAAAAGGTAACCCGCACGGTGGGTCATTCCCAGCTCGTGAAAACCGCCATGTTCGGCCGCGATCCCAACTGGGGACGCATCGTGGCCGCGGCCGGACGCGCCGGCGTGAACTTCGATCCCATGGCCCTGCGCGTGACCTTGTGCGGCGTGGAGCTGTTCCGCAACGGTCGTCCCACCGATCTGGATTTCGACGCCCTGCTCAAGGAGCCGCTCAAAAACGTCGATCTGCCGCTGGACATCGAGCTCGGAACCGGCCCCGGCGAAGCCCGTCTGCTCGCCTCCGATCTTTCCCACGGCTACGTTTCCCTCAATTCCGACTACCGTTCCTGAAAAGGCGCCCGGCATGGTCATCGGCGTTCTCACCGTGGAATACGCCCTGCACGGCAACGACTCCCTCAAGGGAAAGCGACGCGTGGCGAACAGCCTGAAACAAAAGGTGCGCAACACCTTCAACGTCGCCATCGCCGAAGCCGGAACCGAAGAATCGCTGGTCCGACTCCGGCTTCAGGTCGTGTCGGTCAGCAACAGCGAACGACACATGCAATCGCGCATGGACAAGTGTCTGCTCATGATGGAAGCCGTGTGCGAAGAAGAAATGGTCTACAGCGATCTTGAGTTTTTCTATGACGATTGAACAACACTCCGTTCCCGACGAGCTGCTCGCCGCGCTCCGGCGTCACCAGCGGGTGCTCGTCGCCGCGCACGCGCATCCCGATCCCGACGCCATGGGCTCTTCTCTGGCCATGGCCTGGACTCTGCGCGCCATCGGCGTGGACGCGCTCGTCTTCAACGAAGACGGCATGCCCGCGTTCTTGAACTTTCTCACCCTGCCCGGCCCGGTGCTCAGCAGCCTCGAAAGTCTGCCCTGCGAGCCCGACCTCGTGGTATGCCTCGACTGCGGCGACAGAGCCCGCCTCGGCGACGCTCTCCAGCCGCTGCTCGACCGCGTGCCCACCGTGAACATCGACCACCATCTGGGCAATCCGCTCTTCGGCTCCGAGGCCAACTGGGTGGAACCCGGCATGGCCGCCTCCGGAGAACTGGTGGCGCGTATCGCCAAAGCCCTGCGCGTTCCGCTTCAGGGCGCGCTGGCCGAAGCCCTGTATGTGGCCATTTCCGCGGACACGGGCAACTTCAGCTATTCCAACACCACGCCAGGAGCCCTGCGCCTCGTGGCTGAAATGGTCGAGGACGGGTTGAACCTGCCGCGCCTGCGCGAACGCATGGAAACCAACTGGACCGAAACCCGCATGCGCCTCTGGGGACGCGTCATGCAGGACGTCCGCATTCTTGAGGACGGACGCCTCGCCGCCGCTCTCATCACGCTCGACACGCTCCGCGCCTACGGAGCGACCAGCGAAGACACCGAAGGCATCGTGGAACAAATGCGCAAGCTCGCCGGCGTGCGCGTGTCCCTGATGCTTCGCGAGGAAGAAAAAAACGGCCGCGTGCAGGTGAAAGCCAGCCTCCGTTCCTCCGGCAAGGACAACGTGAGGGACGTGGCCGCCCAGTTCGGCGGAGGCGGTCACCGCAACGCCGCCGGGGCCACGCTCCCGCTCGACGCGGAAAAGGCCCTCACCGTCATGCAACCCTATATCCGGTTCGTGTGGAACCGGCTTCAGTAAAAGCATTTCTGCGGGCCGCGGACAGCGGCCCTTTCCGGATCAGCGCCATGAGAGACATTCATTTCCATAAAATGCACGGCTGCGGCAACGATTTCATCTTCATCGACAACAGAAACGCCAAGGTAAGCGTGCCGCAGATGGCCTCCTGGGCCGTCACGCTGTGCCACCGCAAAACCGGCATCGGAGCCGACGGTCTGCTCTTTCTCGACAGCACTCCCGCGGACAGAGAAGGCGACTTCATCTGGCATTTCTACAACGCCGACGGATCCCGCGCGGAAATGTGCGGCAACGCCTCGCGCTGCGCTTCCTGGCTGGCCGTGGACCTCGGGCTCGCCGGCCGCGAACAGTGCTTCGGCACGGACGCCGGCCTCATTCACGCCGAAGTGGACGTGGAAAACATGCGTTCCCGCGTGGAACTCACCCATCCCACGGGCCTCACGCTGCACATCCCTCTGGAGGCCGACGGCAAAAACTGGGACGTCCATTTCGTGAACACCGGCGTGCCGCACGCCGTGATCGTCTGCGAAAACTGCGACGACGTGGACGTCGATCGTCTGGGACGCATCTTCCGCTATCATGAACATTTCGCGCCCAAAGGCACCAACGTGAACTTCATCACCGTCACCGGCAGGGACGCCATTCACGTGCGCACCTACGAACGCGGCGTGGAAGGGGAAACCCTCGCCTGCGGCACCGGCGCGGCGGCGTCCACTTGTATCGCTCATGCACTTGGCTTGACGGACAGCTGCGTCAATGTCACTACTTCAGGTAAGGAACTCTTGGGCATTGAACTGCGGGGCGACTCGATCTTTCTGTCCGGCGCGGTGGCCCGCGTCTTTACGGGCGTCATCGACCCCACCATGTTCAGCCTTTTGAAATTCTGACCGTCCGGGGCCCAGTCGTCTGGAAATTTTCTTCATCCATATTATCCCGCTCGGAGAAAAACATGTTTCACGGTACGATAACTGCTCTGCTCACCCCGTTCAAGAATGGCACCATTGATGAAGAGGCCTACCGCGCTCACATAGAATGGCAGATCGAACAAGGCGTCAACGGCGTAGTGCCCTGCGGCACCACCGGCGAATCCGCCACCATGACCCACGCCGAACACGAATCCGCCATCCGCATCTGCGTGGATCAGGTGAAAGGACGCATTCCCGTCATCGCCGGGGCCGGTTCCAATAATACCGTAGAAGCCATCAGCCTCACCCGCTTCGCCAAAAAGGCGGGCGCCGACGCCGCGCTCCTCATTTCCCCGTACTACAACAAGCCCACGCAGGAAGGCATTTTCCAGCACTTCAAGGCCATCAACGACGAAGTGGCGCTGCCCATGTTCGTCTACAACGTGCCCGGCCGCACCGGCTCCAACGTGCTGCCCGCTACCCAGGCCCGCATGGCCCGCGAACTCAAGCATGTCATCGGCTGCAAGGAAGCCACCGCCAATCTGGTGCAGATTTCCAACATCCTTGAACAGTGCCCGGCCGACTACATTCTGCTGTCCGGCGACGACTTCACCGTGCTGCCCACCTACGCCGTGGGCGGCAAGGGCGTCATTTCCGTCACGGCCAACGTGCTCCCCGACATGATGTCCGCCCTCACCGCCGCCTGCGAACGCGGCGACTATGAGGAAGCCCGTCGCCTTCACTACAAGCTGGAACCCATGAACCGCGCCATGTTCGCCGAAAGCAACCCCATTCCCTGCAAGACCGCGCTGTCCCTCATGGGCCGCATGAGCCCCGACGTGCGCCTGCCGCTCTGCCAGGCCAGCGAAAGCACGGTAAAGCTGCTGCGCGACACGCTCGCCTCCTACGGCAGACTCTGATTTCCGTTCACGCGCTGACGCGCAAGGAGCGTTCTCCCGCTTTCAGGGAGAACGCTCTTTTTTTACGTCTTCCGAACCGCCCTCCCCAAGACACGGTTGCGGCAAGACGCCTCCGCGCGAGCCGGGGAGCGTTGAACGCCTGGCGAAACGACAAAAAATCCTTATTAGGAATTATTCTTGACAAGGATCGTTTTCGTGTGCATATTGCAGTCAACGACAATGCTTCGGAACGGCGATTCCGCCGCCGCTCCGAGTTTTCTCCCAACGAAGGAGTTGACCATGCAGTACAATACCCCCGATCAGCTCAAGGCCTTCAGCCGCCTCCCCATAGAATGGAATCTCGATCCCGCCGACGCCGTGACCCTCTATCTGGAATGGGGCAACAACGACTGGCGCGCCGAACATCCCCCCGTCCGCTCCAAGGACGATTTCGCGCATTATTTCGTGCTCGACAACTGGACCGAGCATCCCACGCTGCGCCTCGTCATGCGCAATTCCGAGTCCACGGAAGATCTGTGGGTGTCTCCTCTCCCCAAGGAGCTGGAAAAAGATTTTCAAAAGGAATTCGGTTCTCTGAAGGGCGTGTTCATGCCGTCCGATCCCATGAAGGACTGGCTGAAGGAAAGACTCTACGCCGCGTAACCCTGCGCGCCCCTCGACGAAGGCCCGCCGGAACATCCTCCGACGGGCCTTTTCGACGCTCGGCGCGATCCGAAAATCGTCCCTCGGCCAACGCTGAAACGATTCTCGCGCGCCGAGCGTCGGCGGGGACGAAGACGCCTTCCCGGAAAACGACGCGCTTCACCGTCCGTTCGGCGGGGAAAAGGCCGCTCTGCGGGAAGCTCACGCGCCTCCTCTTGCCTACGGCGCGAAGCTGTGTTAAATTCATCGCCTTGTAGTATCTATGGCTCTGTCGCGCGAGAGTGGCGAAATTGGCAGACGCACTGGATTTAGGATCCAGCGGAGCAATCCGTGAGAGTTCAAGCCTCTCCTCTCGCACCATATTGTCGCGCCATTTCCTCCGCCCTCCTGCAAGGAAGGGCGGATCATTCATAAGGAGTTTTACCGATATGGCTCACAGCATCGAAGTCGTTTCCCCCGTTTCCCGCAAGATCAGCGTGACCGTCCCCGCCGAGGAAGTCAACGCCGCGCTCAACGCCGCCGCCCGTGAAGTGGGCGCTTCCGTCACGCTGCCCGGATTCCGCAAGGGCAAGGCTCCCGCTTCCGTCATTGAAAAGCGCTTTGCCGGAGAAGTGATTTCCCGTGCCACCGAAACGCTGGTGGAACGCCGCGTGGCCGACATCCTGAAGGAAGAAAACCTGAAGCCTCTGTCCCGCCTCGACTATGAAGGCGGCCAGATCACCCGCGGTCAGGATCTCGCCTTCTCCTTCACCTTCGAAACCCTGCCCGACGACATCAAGCTTCCAGAAGACCTTTCCGCCCTCACCGTGGAGATGGATTCCTCCGAAGCCACGGAAGAAGAAGTGGCCGCCTTCACGCAGCGTCTGCTGAAGAGCACCGCCACGCTGGAAGAAGTGAAGGACGCCCGCCTGCCTGAAAACGGCGACATCGTCACCATCGACGTGGACGGCGACGTGGACGGCAAGCCCGTTCCCGGCATGAAGGTGGAAAACTACAGCATTCAGCTCGCCGAACCCAAGGACGGCAAGGAACTTTCCGAACTCGACAAGATCATCCGCGGTCTGCATGCGGGCGAAGAAGGAACCGGCACCATGGTCTGCCCCGAAGACCATATCGACGAAACCCTGCGCGGCAAGACCGTCAATCTGCGCGTGAAGCTCAACAAGATCAGCCGCGAAATCCTGCCCGAACTCGACGACGACTACGCCAAGAAGCTCGGCTTCGCCGACCTCGACGCCCTCAAGAAAATGATCGCCGATCAGGCCAACCACAACAAGGTCACCACCGCCCGCACCGAAGCCGAGCACAAGCTGCTCGACGCCGCGCTCGAAGGCCAGACCTTCCCGCTGCCCGAATCCGTGGTGAAGGCCCAGCTGGAAGAGTATGAAAACGAAGTCCGCGACTACCTCAGCCAGCAGGGTCTCGACAAGGCCGCCATCGACGAGAGTCTCAAGAACATGGCCGAAGACAGCCGCAAGCAGGCGGAAGAACGCGCTCGCGTTCAGCTCTTCCTCACCGCGCTCGCCCGCCGCGAAAAAATCGAAGTCTCCGCCCAGGAAGTGGACATGCAGATCATGCAGATGGCCCACCAGTACAAGCAGGACTTCCACAAACTGCGCGAAGCCCTGTATCAGAACGGCGCCGTCAACGAAATTCAGGACCGCATGGTGAACAGCAAGGCCATGAGCCTCATGTTCGACAAGGCCCAGAAGGTCGCTCCCGCCGAAACCAAGGCCGAATAAAGAATCAGGAACAAGGATCGATTCCCCGGCCACAAGGCTGGGGAATTCCTTTCTTAAGGAGTCCAGACGTGACTATCCCCTTTGTTATCGAATCCACCGGACGCGGAGAACGTTCCTATGACATTTACTCCCGTCTGCTCAAGGACCGCATCGTGCTTCTGTGCGACGAGGTCAACGATGCCACGGCCTCGCTCATCTGCGCCCAGCTGCTTTTTCTGGAGTCGCAGGATCCCGAAAAGGAAATAAGCCTGTACATCAACAGCCCCGGCGGGTCGGTCACGGCGGGCATGGCCATTTATGACACCATGCAGTTCATCGCGCCGCCCGTGGCCACCATGTGCATAGGTCAGGCCGCCAGCATGGGAGCCTTCCTTCTCGCCGGCGGTGCCAAGGGCATGCGTTACAGCCTGCCCAACAGCCGCATCATGATCCATCAGCCCTCCGCCGGCGTGCAGGGGCAGATCACGGACATGGACATTCATGTGCGCGAAGGCATGCGTCTCAAGAAAAATCTGAACCGCATTCTCGCCGAAAACACGGGCAACACCCTCTCCCGCGTGGCCGCCGCCACCGAACGCGACAATTTCATGTCCGCCGAGGAAGCCCTCAAGTTCGGTCTTATCGACCGCATTCTCAGCTCCCGTCACGACGTGGCGGCTCTTGCAGGAAAACAGGCATGAGTGACGAACAGAAGGAACTGCACTGCTCGTTCTGCGGCAAAAGCAGCACGGAAGCCCGCCACTTCGTAACGCAGGGCGACGTGTGCATCTGCGACGCCTGCGTGGCGGCCTGCGCCAAGATCATGGCCGAACAGGACGCGGAAGACGGCAACGCTCCCCAGCCCGGCGAACTGCTCACGCCGCAGCAGATCAAGGCCCGGCTCGACGACTACGTCATCGGACAGGAACGCGCCAAGAAGATCCTTTCCGTGGCCGTGCACAACCACTACAAGCGCGTGTTCCACGCCGGCGCCATCGAAGGCGTGGAATTGGAAAAAAGCAACATTCTGCTGCTCGGCCCCTCGGGCAGCGGCAAGACGCTGCTCGCCAGAACGCTGGCCCGCGTGCTCAAGGTTCCCTTCGCCATCGCCGACGCCACCACGCTCACCGAAGCGGGCTATGTGGGCGAAGACGTGGAAAACATCCTCGTTCAACTTCTTCAGAACGCGGATTACGATCTTGACGCGGCCTGCAAGGGCATTATCTATATCGACGAAATCGACAAGATTTCCCGCAAGGCCGACGGCCCGTCCATCACCCGCGACGTGTCCGGCGAAGGCGTGCAGCAGGCTCTTTTGAAAATCATCGAAGGCACCGTGGCCAACATTCCGCCCAAGGGCGGACGCAAACACCCGCAGCAGGAGTTCATACGCATGGACACGTCGAACATCCTGTTCATCATGGGCGGCGCGTTCATCGGGCTGGAAAAGCTGGTGGAGGCTCGTTCGCGCGGCACCAGCATGGGCTTCGGGGCGCATATCGAAAAGAAAACCGAACACCGCATCGGCGAACTTCTCGACAGAGTCCTGCCTTCCGATCTCGTCCAGTTCGGGCTCATTCCCGAATTCATCGGCCGAATCCCGGTGATCACCCATGTGGAAGAGCTCGACGTGAACGATCTTCTGCGTGTCATGACCGAACCGAAAAACGCGCTGGTCAAACAGTACCAGAAGCTGTTCGAACTCGACGGCGTGACCCTGCGCTTTGAAGAAGACGCCCTGCGCGCCGTGGCCGAAAAAGCGCTGGAAAACAAAACCGGCGCCCGCGGCCTTCGCAACGTGCTGGAAAACGTGATGCTCGACATCATGTATGAACTTCCCACCCTCAAAGACGTTACCGAATGCGTCATTACCCGGGGCGTCATCGAGGGGAAGGAGAAACCCGTTCTGAAGGGCTCCGGCGAAGATCGCTAACGGTCTCGCGGGGCTTTTCAACCGACGCTCTTTCGCAGGCTCAGCCTTTTCCGAAAAGGCGTCACGGGATAAAAACTTTCCCGGGGAGCTTCCCCGGCCCCAAGGTCTTGCGTTCCTGTTTCCCCGTCCCTTCCGGGCGGGCAGGAACGCAATTCCGTCACGGGAATATCGAGGTTCCTTATGGCTGAACAGACTCCGCTGGAATTGCCCATCATCACGTTACGCGAAGTGGTGATGTTCCCTCACGCCGTCATGACGTTCCATGTCGGGCGTTCGGCTTCGGTCAGCGCCATCAACAGCGCGGTTACCGAATACGACAAACTCATTTTTCTGGTCGCCCAGACCAGCTCCGCCATTGAACGGCCCGGCCCCGACGACCTTTTCCGCATTGGCGTGGTCAGCCGCGTGCTGCGCGCCGATCGCCTTCAGGACAACACCATCAAACTGGTCTGTGAAGGCCTGTACCGCGCTTCCTGGCTGCCTCTGAACGCCAGCTCCGCCTTCGGCGACAGAGCCTTCCCCCGTCTGCGGACCATGCGCGTCGAAGAAACCCTGAACAAGGACGACGAACTGCCCGCCGTGGTGGAAGCCCTTCAGGAATCGCTGTCGGAAGCCTGCCGGCAGAACCGGCGCATCACGCCCGAACAGCTGGCCGCCTTCGCGCTCATCGAAGATCCCGGACCCCTGGCCGACGCCGTGGCCCCCTGCCTCAAAACGGACTACCTGCACAAGCAGGCCATCCTGGAAACGCTGGATCAGGGCCAGAGACTGCGTCAGGTTTACGAATCTCTGGGCGGTGAACTCATCACCTCCAGCATCGACAAGACCATCAAAAGCCGCGTCAAGGCGCAGATGGAGCAGAACCAGAAGGAATACTATCTCACCGAGCAGCTCAAGGCCATCAACAAGGAACTCGGCCATGACGACATTCAGGCCGAAATTCTGGAGCTGGAAGAACAGCTCAAGGTCAAGAACATGCCCGAAGAGGCGCGCGAACGCGCCCTGCGCGAAGTGCGCAAGCTCCGCCAGATGCCTCCCGCCTCCTCGGAATACGTGGTGGCCAGAAACTATGTGGACTGGATCATCGATCTGCCCTGGAACGAGCTCAAAAAGATAGACATCGACCTGGCCAAAGCCCGCGCCGTGCTCGACGGCGGCCATTACGGGCTGGAAAAGGCCAAAACCCGCATTCTGGAATACCTCGCGGTGCAGAAGCTCTCCGGCGGTCTGAAAGGCCCCATTCTCTGCCTCGTGGGGCCTCCCGGCGTGGGCAAAACCTCGCTCGCCAAATCCATAGCCGAGGCCACGGGCCGCGAGTTCGTGCGCATTTCCCTCGGCGGCGTGCGCGACGAGGCCGAAATCCGCGGTCACCGTCGCACCTACATCGGCGCGCTGCCCGGCAAGATCATCATGGCCATGAAACGTGCCAAGTCGAACAATCCGCTTTTCTGCCTTGACGAAATCGACACGATGACCCTGTAATTCCGGGGCGATCACTCGTCCGCGCTTCTGGAAGTGCTGGATCCGGAACAGAACAGCGCGTTCAACGATCACTACCTCGACATGGACTACGACCTGTCCCAGGTGTTCTTCATCACCACGGCCAACTCCATGCAGAGCATCCCCGCGCCGCTTCTCGACCGCATGGAAGTGCTGGAACTTTCCAGCTACCTCGAAGGCGAAAAAGTGCACATCGCGCGGGAATTTCTGCTGCCCCGCCAGTGGAAACTGCACGGCCTCAAGCCGGAAAACATGGACCTCACCGACGAGGCCCTGCTGGAGATCATCCGTTCCTACACCCGCGAATCCGGCGTGCGCAATCTGGAAAGACAGATCGCCGCGCTTTGCCGCAAAACGGCCATCCGTCTCGTGGACGCGAACGACACGTCCCTGCGCGTGACCATCACGGACAAGGATCTCGAAGAACTCCTCGGCGTGAAGAAATACCGGTACGACGAAAAGGAAAACCATCCTCAGCCCGGCGTGGTCGCGGGCCTCGCCTATACCGGCGCGGGCGGCGACATCCTGTACATCGAAACCGTGATCATGCCCGGCAACGGCAAAATCCAGGTCACGGGCAAGCTCGGCGACGTCATGAAGGAATCCGCGCAGGCGGCCTTTTCCTACATCCGTTCCCGTTCCAGCCAGCTCGGCCTGCGCCCCGACTTCTATAAGGACGTCGACATTCATGTGCACGTGCCCGAAGGCGCGGTGCCCAAGGATGGGCCGTCGGCGGGCATCACGCTGGCCACGGCCATAGCCTCCGCGCTGCTCGGCATTCCCGTGCGCGACGACGTGTGCATGACCGGCGAAATCACCCTGCGCGGCCGCGTGCTGGCCATCGGCGGCCTCCGGGAAAAACTGCTCGCCGCCAGCCGCTCCGGCATGAAAACCGTGCTGGTGCCCGCCGACAATGAAAAGGATCTCAAGGAAGTGCCGGAAGAAATCCTCAAGTCGCTGGACATCCACTTCGTGCGCGACGCCGACGAAGTGCTTCCGCTCGCGCTCATGGCCTCCAAAGAGGAAATTTTCTCCGGCGAGGCGTCCCACGCCCTGACCCACTCGCTGCGGGCTTCCCGCAGTCTCAGTCAGGATCTCGGGGGAGCCGTGCTCTAAGCCTTTCCGATCCTTCCCGCCGCCAAAGCCCGTCCGACCCTGCGCCAGGCGGGCTTTTTTCGGCAGAATCAGGCAAACTTGCGACAGAAACGGGCATGTACTCCCCGGCAAGGAGCTTCTATATCTTCATATATGAGCCGTTCCGAAGCGTAACGGAACCGGCGTAACGCTCACGCCAAACATGACGAAAAACCGGAGGTCGTCCATGCAGAACATGACTCTTAACAACGGCGTCAGCATGCCCATGCTGGGATTCGGCGTCTTTCAGATACGCGACGCGGCCACATGCGAAGCCTGCGTCACGGAAGCTCTCGGCGTCGGATACCGTCATATCGACACGGCCGCCGCCTACTGCAACGAAGAAGCCGTCGGCAAGGCTCTCCGGAAAAGCGGCATTCCCCGCGAAGACATCTTCCTCACCACCAAGCTGTGGCTTCAGGATGCAGGATACGAAACGACAAAAGCGGCCTTCGCCGCCTCGCTGAGACGTCTCGGCACGGACTATGTGGATCTCTACCTCATCCATCAGCCCTTCGGCGACGTATACGGTTCCTGGCGCGCCATGGAGGAACTGTACAAAGAAGGAAAAATTCGCGCCATCGGCGTGAGCAACTTCCTGCCCGACAGACTGGTGGATCTCATTCTCCACAGCAAAGTCACGCCCGCCGTCAATCAGGTGGAAACGCATCCCTTCTGCCAGCAGCGGCAGGCCGTCGCCGTCATGGAGGAGTACGGCGTGCGCCCGGAATCGTGGGGCCCCTTCGCCGAAGGCAAGAACAATCTTTTTCATAATCCCACGCTGCTCTCCGTGGCGGAAAAACACGGCAAAAGCGTGGCGCAGGTTGTGCTTCGCTGGCTGAATCAACGGAACATCATCGCCATTCCCAAAAGCGTGAGACCGGAACGCATGGCGGAAAACTTCGCCATTTTCGACTTTTCTCTGGATGAAGAGGACATGAAGAACATCGCCTCCCTCGACACGGGAAAAACTCTGTTCTTCGATCACAGGGATCCGGCCGAAGTCAAAAGATTCAGCGCCATTCATTACGACATCTGACCGCCGCGCTGCCGTCCCCGCGCCGCGTCGCGCCCGGGCGGCAGCCCGAAAAGTCTCCGATAATCGCGGCTGAACTGCGACGCGCTTTCATAACCCACGGCGAGTCCCGCCGACACGGCGTCACAATTTTCAACAAGCATGAGCCTGCGGGCTTCCAGAAGACGCAGCCTCTTCTGATACTGAAGAGGACTCATGGCCGTCACGGAACGAAAGTGATGATGCAGCGTGGAAACGCCCATGCCCACGCTCCGGGCCAACGCTTCCACGTTCATGGGACGGCGAAAATTCTCCCGCAGCCACGCCGCGGCCTTCACCACCTGACGGCTCGAAGAGCCTTCCGAGCAAAGCTGCGCAAGCTGCCACCCCGCGGATGAAAGCAGCGCGCGATAATGAATTTCCCGGATAATCAGCGGCGCCAGAAAAGGCGCGCCCTGCGGAAATTCCAACAGGCGAATCATGCGAAGAAAGGCGTCGATCATGGCCTCGTCGGCGTGAATCATGGAAACGGCGCGACGCTCTTTTCCGTGAGAGGAAAAAACGTCAACATTGTCCGCAAGCTCCGCGAGCATGCGCGCGTCGAGCCTGAGCGCGACGCCCAGACACGGCTCTTCCGGCGAAGCCTCGCTCACATAGAAAAGAGCGGGCATATCCATGCCCATGACAAGGCAGTCCCCCGGCCCGCAGTCGCATTCCTCCGAGCCGGCGACGGAACGCTTCCGCCCGCCGACCAGAAGCGCGATGACGGGACCGTACAAACATCGCTCCGGCTCGTTGACGAAACTGCGACGCCCCGCGCTCACGCCGGGAAGCCCGATATCCTTCATGCCGTCTTCCGGAAGACAGCGCAAAAGCCGTTCCCTGAGTTCCCTGAGAGCGGGAGAAATATCCATGACGTCGCCTCCGTTCCGTCCCCCAATCTAGGACCATTCGATCCAAAAAAACAATCCCTTTGTCTCCTTTCAGGCGTCAAAAAAGCCCCCGTCGGCGCATGCCTTCGGGGGCTTCGACGCTCGTTTTTCCTCCGGGCGTCAACGGAATTTTCTCAAACGCAGGGCGTTCAGCACCACGGACACGGAAGAAAGAGACATGGCCGCGCCCGCCAGCATGGGAGACATGGCCGGTCCGCCGAACAGAAGCAGCACGCCAGCCGCCACGGGCACCAAAAGCGCGTTGTACGCAAAAGCCCAGAACAGGCTGAGACGGATATTGGCCAGCGTGGCGCGCCCCAGCCCCAGGGCCGTTTTCACGCCGGGCAGACCGCGCAGAAGCACCACGTCTCCGGCTTCCATGGCCACGTCGATGCCGGATCCCATGGCCATGCCCACATCCGCCCGGGCCAGCGCAGGCGCGTCGTTGACGCCGTCGCCCACCATGCCCACGCGACGTCCTTCCGCCTGAAGGCGCGCGATCACCTTTTCCTTGCCGTCGGGAAGCACGCCCGCCACCACGTCGTCAATGCCGGCTCTCGCCGCCACGGCGCGCGCGGTGCGCTCATTGTCGCCGCTCAACATCATGACGCGGCAACCCATGGCTCGCAGTTCGCGCACCACTTCGGGCGTTTCCTCGCGCAACGGGTCGGCCACGCCCAGCACGGCCAGAACTTGCCCCTCCGACGCCAAGAGCAACGGCGTCTGACCGTCGTCGGCCAGCGCGACCACGCGGGATTTCAGCTCCGGAGAAAGCGTAACGCCGCGTTCCTCCAGAAGGCGTTCGTTGCCGAGCAGCAGCGGGCGGCCGTCCACGTCGCCCGTCACGCCGGAACCGCCCACGGCGAGGAAACCTTCCACGCTCTTCACCGCAAGTCCCCGTTTTCCGGCCTCGTCCAGAACGGCCCGAGCCAGCGGATGCTCCGACGAAGATTCCAGAGACGCCGCCAGCGTCAGAGCCTCATTTTCTTCCATCCCTTCGGCGTACAGACTTACCAGCCTGGGGCTTCCTTCCGTGAGCGTGCCGGTCTTGTCGAACACCAGCGTGTCGAGATGTCCCGAAGCTTCCAGGGCGGTGCCGTTTTTCATGAGCACGCCAAGCTGCGCCCCGCGTCCCGTGGCCACCATGATGGACATAGGCGTGGCCAAACCCAAGGCGCAGGGACAAGCCACCACCAGCACGGCCACGAACACGCGCAACGCGTCGCCGAAAGGCAGATGGCCGAAAAACAGCCACCCCAGACCGGCCAGCGTGGCCGCCGCTATCACCGCGGGCACGAAATACAGACTGATGCGGTCGGCGAGACCGGCGATGGGAGCCTTGGAACCCTGGGCTTCGCGCACCAGATGGATGATGCGGGCAAGCGCGGTGTCCGCCCCCACGCGACGGGCCTCCATCACAAAAGCTCCGCTGAGGTTCAGCGTGCCCGCGCTGACTTCGTCGCCGGCGTTGACGTCCACAGGCATGGATTCGCCCGTCAGACTGGACATGTCCAGCGAAGACGATCCTTCCGCCACCACGCCGTCCACGGGAATCCGGGAGCCGGGTTTGATGAGCAGACGGTCTCCGGGCATAACGGCCCGCACGGCGATCTCCTTCACGCCGCCGTCGGGCAGAAGGCGATCCACATGTTCGGGCGTCAGCTCCATAAGACCGCGAATGGCCTCGGAAGTTCTGGTACGCGAAACGGCCTCCAGATACTTCCCCAAAGATATAAGCGCGATGAGCATGCTCGCGGACTCATAATAAAGCCCCATCACGGCCTCATGCGCCTCTTCCGGGGAAACGGCCGCGGCAATCTCCGCCGTGCTCCACAGACTGTAGAGCAAGGCCGCGCCCGTGCCCATGGCCACAAGAGAATCCATGTTGGGCGCGCCGCGCAGCAGAAGCGGAATGCCGTGACGATAAAAATCGCGCCCGGACCACACGATGGGCAGCGTCAGAACAAGCTGAAACAACGCAAAGGCCAGCGGGCTGTCGTGCGGGGAAAGCCACGACGGCAACGGCATGCCCCAGTGACCGCCCATGGCCACGATCACGAGCGGCACGGCGAAAAGGAATTCGGTGACGAGACGACGGCGACGCGACGCCAGATCCGCTTTCGTCTTCGCCTGTTCGCTTTCCCAAAGATCGTGCTCGTCCACGTCCGGAGGAAGGTAGGAAGCCGTAAAGCCCAGTTTGCTCACCCGCTCCGTCACTTCCTGAACGAAGGCGTCCAGCCCGTTGTTCAGCGCGCCTTCCGCGGGACGCACCTGCGCCGTGCCGTCGGCAAGGCTCACCGTCGCGCTGTCCACGTCATCCATGTTGTTGAGCGCGCGCTGCGATCTGGCGGAACAGGCTCCGCACGCCATGCCGTCGATGCGGAATCTGAGAATATCGGGATTGTTTTTCATACGCATTTCTCTCTGTTGACGAACGCTCTCGCGACGTCACAACGCTTCTCAAAAGCGCGTCGACAAGACAGACGCGTCGGCAAGACGCGCCCATGAACGCTCCGACCTCGCCGCCGAACCGTTTCAGCGCGGCGCGCGGAGAACGCGGAGAAGAGAATCGGGGCAGGAGCGCGCGTTTCCAACGCCCGTCACGACGGAGAAACGCGCGGCGATCGATCTTCTACCGGATATCGACGACCTGAAAAGCGAGGTCGTCCACGGCTTTTTTGAGGGACTCGTCGGTCACGCTGTCGGCGGCTTCCACGGTCGCGGTCTTGGCGGCAAGGTCCACCGCGACGTCGCTGACTCCGGGAATCGCGCGCAGAGCCTTTTCCACATTGGACGTGCAGTGAGCGCAGCGCATGCCTTCGATGGTAATGACTTTCTTCATGACAATCTCTCCTTTTGGAGCCTGGCGCGAACGCCTGCCGCGCGGAACTCCATTTGACGTACCCTTTTTTTATAGCTATAAATATTTTATAAGCAAGAACGTACTTTTTAGATATATAGTACCTTGAAAGATACTATAAAAGGATGCCCGTATGAACGCTCAGCCCTCCTGCTGCTGTTCCAACGCCTCTCATCCCGCCGAAGGTGAAATTCACTGTCCGGTGGAAGCCACGCTCGACATGATAGGCGGCAAGTACAAAACGCTCATTCTCTGGAAACTGATTTCCGGCGCCATGCGCTTTTCCGAACTGCGCCGCGCCGTGCCCGCGGCCACGCCCAAAATGCTGACCCAGCAGCTGCGCGAGCTGGAACGGGACGGCCTCGTTCACAGAGAAATTTTTCCCGTCGTTCCTCCCCGCGTGGAATACTCGCTTACCGAATTCGGCATGAGCATCCGCCCCGTGCTGGAATCCATGTACGCATGGGGCAGCCGCTGCCTCGAACGGAAGGGACTCAGCGTCAACTGTTCCATGGAACCTCTTCCCTGACTCCCATCCGCGTTTTTGACGCCGTTCAAAGGCCTCCGGCGTCTCCGCGCGATTTCCGCTCCGCGGAAGACGCCAGACGTCGCGACGTTCGCGTGAGAGACGGCGCGTCGTTCCCATTGCCGGAACCGCCATCTTCGGCTAGAATGACGCGCATTAACCTTCAACCCCGGCCCTGCCATGACCGCCCTCATCATTACCATCGTTCTTGCCCTGTCCATTTCCGCCCTCTGTTCCACCATGGAAGCCATGCTCTACTCCATTCCGTGGACCACACTCGAAAAAATGAAGGAATCCGGCTCCCGCTCCGGCAGGATTCTGTATCACATGCGTTCCAACGTCGATCAGCCCATTTCGGCCATTCTCACGCTGAACACCATCGCCAACACGGCGGGCGCGTCGCTGGCCGGCGCGCTGGCGGCCGCCGCCCTCGGCCCGGAAAACACGCCGTTTTTCGCCGCCCTGTTCACGGTGCTCGTGCTGCTGTTCGGAGAAATCATTCCGAAAACGCTGGGCGTTTCCTATCCCGGCGCGCTCGGACGGATTCTTGCCCTCCCTCTTTTCTTCATGACCACGGTGCTGCGTCCGGCCACATGGCTTTCCGGACAGATCACCAAACTCATCACGCCCAAGAAATCCGGACCGGAAGCCACCGAAGACGACATCAACGCCATGGCCCGCATCTCGCGTCAGGCCGGCGTGATTCAGGGCTATGAGGAAACCGCCATACGCAACATCCTCGCGCTGGATCAGAAACGCGTGCATGACGTGATGACGCCGCGCACCGTGGTGTTCTCCCTTTCGGAAAACTGCACCGTGGACGAAGCGCACGCCATGCCGTCGTTCTGGCATTTCAGCCGCATTCCGGTGTACGCCGAAGACAACGAGGACATTGTGGGCATCGTGCTTCGCCGCGACGTGGTACTCCACCGCGACGCCCACGAAGGCTCCATGAAACTCGGCGAAATCATGCAGCCCGTGCACTTCGTGCTCGAGTCGCTCACTCTCGACAAGGTGCTCACCGAATTTCTGGAACGCCATCAGCATCTGTTCGCCGTGCTTGACGAATACGGCGGTCTCGCGGGCGTCATTTCCCTTGAGGACGTGATGGAAGAACTGCTCGGCCGAGAAATCGTGGACGAAAGCGACGTCGCCGCCGACCTTCGCGCCGTGGCGAGAAGTCGACGCGCCAAGACGACGGCATCTGCCAAGAGCGAGCATCCCGAAGAACGCTAAACAGGAACAATTCCTGCTTGCATGAAGAGACCAAATCTGTCACAGTTCTCACGGGACGGAAACCGAGCGCTTTCCGTTCGTTCCCCGGTGATCGCGATCACTGAAAACGACAGCGACCTGACCGATGCTTGAGCATCCTTCAGGAGGTGACTTATGTCGGCAAAAAAGAATCTCTGCGTATACCTCACCGCCTTTGTCCTTCTGGCCGGAGGCGTGGGATTCATGCTGTGGTCGGCCCTTTCCGAAGGCAGCATGTATCATCTGAACGTTTCCGAAGCCGTAGCCATGCCTTCGGAAAAACTGAAATCCGCGAGACTGTTCGGCGTGGCGGCGGACGACATCGTCAAACCGCAGAACGGCCTCGGCGCGAGCTTCACGCTCCGCGATCTCGAGCGTCCCGAACTGGGCATACGGGTGCATTATCGCGGAGCCCTGCCGGACACCTTCGAAAAAGGAGCGGAAGTCATCGTGGAGGGCCGCATGGAGGGAAAGGACTTCGCGGCCAAGACGCTTATGACCAAGTGCCCCTCCAAATATGAAAAAAGCAATCGGGAACACGCCTGATCTTCAAGGGAACGCGCCTTAGGCCGTTCCCTTTCCGTCATCGGCGTCCGCCGTTCCATGCCCGTTTTTCCCGCTTCCCTGGAGGCTTCATGTATCTTGTCGCCTATGTCTGTCTTCTTGTCACCCTGTTCGCTTCTCTGGCCGGAGCCGCCATCGGCACGGCGCAGCTCTGGCAGGGAAAACATTCCGAATTGCGCTGGCTCGAATGGGCGCAGGGGCTCGGTTCCCTCTGCATGCTCGTCGCCTCCGGCGTTCTGATGCGCGCCCTCGTCGTCAGCGATTTTTCCGTGGACTATGTGGCAAGCTATACCGACAGGGCCCTGTCCCTTTTCTACCGCTGCACCGCCTTCTGGGGCGGCCATGAAGGCTCCATGCTGTTCTGGGCCCTCATGGTGTCCGTCTGCGGCACGGCCTTTCTGTTCACCCGCACCTATCGCTCCCTCTCCGTGGAGACGAGAAGCTGGTTTCTGGTGTTCTTTCTTACCATCATGGCCTTTTTCGGTCTGCTGCTCTCCACGTGGAGCAATCCTTTTCTGCAAAGCTCGCCCGCCCCGGCCGACGGTCAGGGGCTGAATCCCCTGCTTCAGAACCCCGGCATGATCTTCCATCCCCCGCTGCTTTTCCTCGGATACGGCGGTTTCGTCATTCCCGGATGCCTCGCTCTGGCGCAGGCCATGAGTCCGAAAAAAGACGCCATGCACTGGCTCGACGCGGCCCGTCCCTTCACCCTTACCGGCTGGATCTTCCTTACCGCGGGCATCGCGCTCGGTGGCTGGTGGGCCTACATGGAACTGGGCTGGGGCGGATACTGGGCCTGGGATCCCGTGGAAAACGCCTCGCTTCTGCCCTGGCTCATCGGCACCGCGGCCCTGCACACCGGCATTGTGGAAACCAGACGCGGCAAACTGCACCGCGTCAACATTTTCCTCATGAGCCTCACCACGGTGTCCGCCTTCTTCGCCACCTATCTGGTGCGCGGCGACGTGGTCAATTCCGTGCACGCCTTCGGCGGCAACGGCACCGGCCCCTATCTGCTCTTCTTCGTGCTGGCCTTTCTCGCCGTCATCCTCTTCATTTCCTTTGCGGCCAAAGACGACAACTCCCGCGAACTGGGCGGCATTGAAACCCGCGAGGGCTTCGTGATCATGACCGTGTGGCTTCTCGCGGCCATCAGTCTCGTCATTCTTCTGGCCACGCTCTGGCCCGTGATCAGCAAACTCTGGACGGAACGTCCCGTGGGGCTGGATCAGCACTTCTACAACAGCGTGTGTCTGCCGCTCTTCACCGTCATGCTGGCGCTGCTTCTCGCCTGCCCCTGGCTCAAATGGCAGGGCGGCGTCCGCGACTGGCGCAAGCTGCTCATCGTGGGCGCGGCTTTCTGCGGCGCGCTCATCGTGTTCTGGCGCATGGGCGTGCAGCAGGCCCTGCCCCTCATGTCCGCCTCGCTGTGCGCCGCGCTGCTGGTGAGCATGGCTCTGCTTCTCGCCGAAAAATCCACCCGCGCCTGGACGCCTTCCCTCATGGCCTGCCTCGTGCACGCCAGCGTGGCTCTCGTGGCTCTCGGCATTTCGTTTTCCGGCCCGTACAAGCAGGAAGTGGAACTTGAACTCGCCAGAGGCGGCGTCGCTCAGGTTGGCCCCTACAGCGTCACGCTCTCCAACCTCTACGAAGGACGGGACAAAACCTTCGACTTCATCGAAGCGGAACTTCAGCTCTCCGTGGACGGCAAGACGGTGGGAGTCGTTTCTCCGCAACGTCGCCTTTATGACAAGTTTCCGCGCTACGCCTTTTCCGAAGCCACCACGCATCCCTCTCTGGGAAGCGAATTCTACGCCACGCTGCTCGGCGTCAGCGGAGGCAAGGCCGTGCTGCGCATGAGCGCCAATCCGCTGGTGAACTGGTTGTGGATTGGCAGCGCCATCATGTGCCTGGCTCCTCTGCTCGCCCTGCGTCGCAAACGCCGCCCGGAAAACAAAACCTTCCCTGACGGGGAAGACGCGGACCGCTGACATGGACGGCGTTCGTCCGCTTCTGGAAGTCAAGGGAGCGGCCAAGGCCTTCGGTCCGCGGCTGCTCTTCCGCCGCGTCGACGTCGCGCTCATGCCCGGCACGCTCACGCTTCTGGCCGGAGCCAACGGCGCGGGCAAATCCACGCTCATGCGCGTCATGGCGGGGCTCACCAGGCCGGACGCGGGCACTGTGACGCGTCGCGTTCCCGATGAAAAGCTGGGCTACATGGCCCACGCCACCTTCCTCTACCCGGAGCTCGACGCGGAAGAAAACCTGTTGTTCTGGGCGCGCGCCGCAGGCCTCGACCGCCCCGCGGAAAGAACGAAAAACGCTCTTGAAGCCGTAGGGCTTTCCCGGCACGCCCATGAAAGAGCGGGTATCTTTTCCCGAGGCATGGCGCAGCGTCTCAATCTGGCCAGACTTATTCTGGCGGAACCGTCGCTCATTCTGCTGGACGAACCCGCCACGGGACTCGACGCGTCGTCGCGCCGCATGCTCATGGAGCTCATGCTCAAGGCCAGAAGCGAAGGCGCGGCCATCCTTTGGATAAGTCACGACACCGCCGGAGACTCCCGTCACGCCGACAGAGTGCTCACGCTGGAAAACCGGTCTCTCCGGGAAGACGCGGGAGGCCTGTCATGCTGAGACTCGCCTTCGCCTTGTGCGCCAAGGATCTGAAACTCACCTTTTCCCGCGGCGCGGGGCTCATGCAGGCCCTGCTGCTCGGCCTGCTGCGCGGGTTTCTGTTCAGCCTGTCGCTGAACGCCGGAGACAGGCTGAGCCCACAGGCAGCAGCCGCCATGTTCTGGCTGGCTTCCGCCTTCTGTCAGGTGCTCATCTTCAACATGCTCTACGCGGTGGAAGAAACGGCGCAGGCCAGACTCGGCCTTGTGCTGCTTCCCGCGCCTCCGCAAGGCGTGTGGCTGGGCAAGGCCATGGCCGGCATTCTGCTTCTGGCCGCGGCGCAGTGCGTTTTCGTGCCCGCCGTCTTCGTGTTTCTCGGACAGAACCTCGGTCAGGCGTGGCCCACGGCTCTTCTCGGCATCGCTCTCGGCGACGTGGGCATGGCGGCCGCGGGGTCGCTGCTCGGCGCGCTGTCCGTGGGCAAAGGCGGGCGGGAATCGCTGCTGTCCATCGTGCTTTTCCCTCTGCTGGTTCCCATGCTTCTGGCGGGGGTTCGTCTCGCGTCCATGGGCATCGATCCCGATCCCTCGCTGGACGACGCTCTGCGCTGGCTGGGACTCGCCGCCGCGTTCGACGGTCTCTTCCTTGCCGCCGGACTGCTTCTTTTTCCTTTCGTTTACAGCGGAGATGACTGATGACTCAATCTCGCATCGCGATTCTCGCCCTTATCGGCGGTCTGGCCATGGCCGGCTGCCAGTGGCTGATCTACATGTACGCGCCGGAAGAACAGGTCATGGGCATGGCGCAGAAAATATTCTACATCCATCTGCCGCTGGCCTGGTGGGGACTGATCAGTTTCGCGCTTTCCTGCGCGGCCGGCGTCCTGTACCTGAAAACCCACGCGCAAAAGTACGATCTGCTGTCCGCCGCCTCCGTGGAAACGGGCATGCTCTTCTGCACGCTCACGCTCGTCACAGGCTCCATCTGGGGCCGTCACTCCTGGGGCGTGTGGTGGACATGGGATCCCCGTCTGACCACGGCGCTCATCCTGTGGTTCATCTATGCGGGCTTCATGGCCGTGCGCTCCATGCCCATGCCGGAAAGCCGCCGGGCAGCGCTCTCGTCCGTGGTGGCCATCGCGGGCTTTCTCGACGTTCCGCTGGTCTTCCTCTCGGCAAGACTGTGGCGCTCCATCCATCCTGCGGTCTTCGCCTCCGAAGGCGGCGGGCTGGAACCGGAAATGGCCGTGGCCGTCATTGCCTGCGTGGTGAGCTTCGGAGCCGTATGGCTGGCCATGCTCCTTCTGCGCTACCGGCAGATGCTGCTCGGACGCAGGCTCGACGTGCTCATGTTCGAGCGCATGATGGCAGAGGATGAAAAGGAACAACACTGATACCAC
>CALUUX010000044.1 GCA_944324085.1 uncultured Mailhella sp.
GAATAATGAAGGCGGAAGGCAGTTGAGAGTCGGCAATCTGAGAAGAAAAAAACTCGTTTTCGCGATAGTTAATCATAAATACTCCCAAGAGAGCGTGGGCAGAGCCCGCAGAGACCAGCTCTGCCCAGGGTAACAAGAGAGTACGTATGCATGCCGAGAAAGGCTGCATCAGGAGCAGCATAAGGATGGCTGATGAAGCGCAATGAGCAAGCCTACCCTGTACGGCATGACGTACTCGAAGATAGGCCTAAAGAGAGAAGTCGCGCTTCTGCTCAACGAAGGCGAGAACTTCCTTCAGCGCCCAGACTGTTACACGAGTTGAAAGACAGAAAGGATCGGACAGATTGCCCTCAGCCCGCCAATGCCAGATGGTTGATTGCCTGACACCTAAGACATCGGCGAGAACAGCCACACGAATACTCCGCGAAAAGCGCGGGCGATAGCTTGGCATAGTAAAACCTCAATACCGTGTGCCCCCGAAACAGGCACAGCCCTTCGCAGCAACGCAAGGAAGGCGCGCAACGACCTTGAAGCGAAGACGGCCCGAAAACGAGAGAAAACGGAAAACAGCAGGCTTCGGGAGAACTCCCTGTCTCGAAGAGAAAAACTTAATTCTTTAGCTAAGATAGATCAGAAGTAATTCAAGTAATTAATTCAAGTGATTCAAAGTATTGTAGCTAATCATGCTCATCCGGATGTACAGGCCGAACGGCTATTTCATAATTATATGGGTCAAAGCCCTTTGTTTTCTCAATCTCTGCAGTAGATCGGAGTACGCGTTGAGGTCCGCGTACACAAACTTCATAGGACCTCTTCCCAAAAAACGCAAGGGGAAATTGATATGGCATACGCTGTCCCACCAGTTCACCGGTAGGGGGCAGGGAATCCCCAACTTGAAACTTCCACCCCTCTCAAGGAATGCCATACAGGTAATATGCGCTGAACGCTCTTAAGGCAGCGAACCATCAGTCTCAAGTCCGCATACAAAAAAAGCCCTCACGCAAAGCGCAAGGGCATCTGTCACAAACTAGAAGTCAGCAGCCAGCGGGGGCGTACTCTGCTTCCTCTTCGCTATGAACTCAAGGAGTTCCTCTTCGGACCAGCGTCTTGCACGGGCAGAGAGCAGGACTCCAGAAGAGACCTTCCCCTGCTTGACCCATGACAAGAAAGTCGACCTACCAATTCCAAGGTACTGCGCGCACTCGTTTGCGGACAAATAGCGAACTATAGGCTTCCGAGAAGAATTTTTCATTTTGTTTTACCCATACATGCAGCATATTTCTAACACCCTCATCATCTGTCATATTTCGTGTCATAAGAGGTAACCACTGATAATATTTCATGTAAATTTTAAAAATAGACTAACGACAAGCCCGCCATACCTCAATATCGTCCCCACTTTGCCTCGTGAGCAGGAGGACTTCCCGGCCATCCCTTATCAATTGTCAAAGATCAGTTGGATAGTGAACGCAGAACGGTCGTAACATACTCGACCCCATCTCCACGAGGTCATCTTGGCTGGACTGTCGTAACAGGGGGAAAACGACAACGGCGATCCCCACAAGCCTTCTCATCATATGATCCACAACCTTCTCGCGTCAAGAATTTTCCATGAGCAAAGTGTCGCTTCACAGGGGGCCAATCATATTCAGCGACTCAGGCGGCAGTCCTTAGTCCGTCCAAATAGTCCGCCCACTCCTGCATCATCTTTTGGCGCTCCTTCAGGTACTGCGCTCTATTATAGGGGCGTCGGGAATTATCTCTTTCGCAGTGTGCAAGCTGCATTTCAATGATATCGGACGGATACTGCTGCTCATTAAGCAAGGTCGAGGCCATAGCCCGAAACCCATGAATGCACATCTGGTCCTTATCATAGCCCAGACGACGCAAGGCATTAAGAAGTCCCATATCGGAAATGCACCGGGATCTGCTCTGAGGGCTGGGGAAAACCAGCTCATCAGCTCCAGTCAGACCATAAAGCTCCTCAAGGAGCTCCTTAACCTGACGAGCCAGCGGGACCACATGGACTTTCTTCATTTTCATGCGCTCCGCCGGAATGGTCCACAGAGCCTTCTGAAGATCTATTTCCTTCCACCTTGCTCCCCGCAACTCCTGAGAACGAACAAAAACATACGGAAGGATGCGCAAGGCGTATTTTATGGTGAGGCAGCCATCATACTCCTCCAGTGCCCGGAGAAGCTGACCTACCTGCTTTGGATCAGTAATTGCCGCCCGATGCTGGACGGATCCCCCAGAAGACAATCCTGCCATAATCTCAGAAGCTGCGTTGTGCTTCACATATCCACAGGCAACAGCATAGCTGCATATCTGGCGGGTGATCCGGGCAAGTCGCTTAGCCATATCATAGGCACCTCGCTTTTCCACTACCCTCAAAGCTGTAAGAATGACGGGCGCGTCGACGTCTTCCATAGCCATAGAGCCAAAGGCGGGAAAAAGCTGATTCTCAAGTCGATTCTTCAGAAGCTTCTTATACCCTTCCTGTTTATCGAGGCTTCTATTTTCGAACCACTCCCGACCTATCCTCTCGAAGGTCAGAACAGTTTTCCTTTTCTCAGCCTCTGCGCCGCTTTTCAGACGCTTTTGCTCTTCCTTCGGGTCAATCCCTTCGGCCAGTTTCTTTTTGGCTTCCAGCTTAAGCTCACGCGCTTTTTTCAGCGAGACATGAGCCAACATACCCAGACTCAAAGTATCTTCCTTGTCATCAGGTCTTCTATATTTCAACCTCCAGAACTTGCCTCCGGCAGGCGTGACATACAGGTAGAGACCTTCTCCGTCTATAAGCTTGTAGGGCTTCTCCAGAGGCTTGGCTTTTTCGACTTCTTTAGCCGATAACATATTGACTTTACGCATGATTTACTCCATTTGGGGGTATTTTCAAAGGGGCCATCCGATATTTTCGCAAGATACCCCCAAATGTACCCCCAATTTTGGGGGTATGTCCATGTTGCTTCCTGGATTATGCGGGACTTTAATTTTTTAAAAAAAATAAGTCCCACAAGGGTTTATGTACCTTATGGGACTTTCTTGGTATCTATCCTGGCGGAAAGGGTGGGATTCGAACCCACGTACCGGCTCATCACCGATAACTCGATTTCGAGTCGAGCGCGTTACGGCCTCTTCGCTACCTTTCCACAAACGTGTGTTGTACACGAACTGGCGGACGCGGGCAAGCCTTTTTTCCGGGATACCGTAGGAAGCCCGGATGTCCCGTCACATGGCAGCAATGCTCCGGTTACACCGGCATGGTTCGGCGCTCTTCCATATCGGCATGAAGCTGAGCAATAAGAGCTTCCAGCCCATCGAAGCGTCTATCCTGGCGAAGTCTGGCAAGAAAACGGACTTCCAGTTCCCGCCCGTAAATATCGCCGGAAAAATCCATGATATGGGTTTCCAAGGTCAACGCGGATCCGTCGAATGTAGGATTTTTGCAGAAACTCGTGACGGACATGCGCCACTCCCCGGCCCCCTCGCCGTCCAACAAACGAGCCGACGTGGCGTACACGGCGGGAGCGGTCATGGCCTGCGTATGGGGCACGTCAAGATTGGCGGTGGGAACGCCAAGCAAAGGGCCTCCGCGCCCCTCACCGTGCACCACCTCCCCCTGCACGGAAAAAGGCCGTCCAAGAAGCGCGTTCGCCTCATCCAGCCTGCCTTCCGCCAACGCTTTTCTGATGCGCGTAGAACTGACGGGGCTGCCGTCCAGCAACACGGCGTCCACCTGCGTCACCTTGGGAACATAGGCCTCCAGCGTCGCCGCGCCGGACTGATCCTTTCCCATGCGAAAATCATAGCCTACGAACAGTTCATCCGCCGCAAGGCCTTCTTCAAGCACGCGCCGGCAGAACTCTTCCGCGCTTTCCGAAGCCAGCTCCCTGGTAAACGGCAACAGCAGCACGGCGTCCACGCCGAGCCTCTCCATATATTCCAACCGCTGGGCCGTGGAGCACAACTCCTTGGGGGCGCGGGACGAAAGCACCGACACGGGATGAGGGTCAAACGTGATGGCCACGGCGGGAACGCCGCGCGCGCGGGCGTTCTCCACGGTGCGGCTGAGCAACGCCTGATGACCGAGATGCACGCCGTCGAAATTGCCGACGGTGGCCGTGCAGGAAGCCCACGCTCCTCTTTCCCGGAGCGTCTTCGGATGGGAATCGACAATCATGGGACTACTTGGCCGCCGTATGCTTGAGCGCCATATCCACGGCGTCAATGAAGTTTTCCATGGGCAAAGCTCCGCGGAGCACCATATTGTTCACGAGGAAATACGGCGTTCCCACAAAACCGAGCGCGTTGGCGTCGGCTGCGTCTCCCGCCATTATGGCGTCGAGCTCCTTCGCCTTGCTCTTCACAGCGGACTCCAGAGCCTTGGCGTCGAAACCGGCTTCCGCGGCGATGGAACGAACGGCGGAAAGCACGTCATCCTCCACCTGCTTCTGCCTATCGAAGAGCAGCGCGTACATTTTCCACGCCTTCGCCTTATCCGTCTGATACGCGGCGATGAACCATTCGCCCGCCACGCGGCCCGCCTGCGTTTTGGGAATCTGCTTGAACACCAGACGGATCTTGCCGGGATACCGTTTCATCAGATTGCCCACGGTGTAGGCCGCCTGATGGCAGTACGCGCAAAGAAAATCGGAAAACGCTACGATGGTCACGGGAGCGTCTTCGGGGCCGCCCACGGGTCGCCCTTCCAGAGACACCTGCTTCGGCTGATCGATTTCATTCTCCCACTGCCGCAGAAGCACCGCGCGACGGCGTTTGTCGGAACCCTGCTGAACGATATCGAGCAATTCCTCGCTATGCGACTTCAACACGTCCATGATCAGTTCGGGACGCTCCTTCAATAAGGTCTCCAACTGCGCGGCCATATCGGCCGAAGGGGCCGCATAAGCGTTCGCAGACACTGCAACGCCGCAGAAAACCAGAAAAAACGTCAGACATATATGGCGAAGAAATGACATAATTATCTCCTTTGGCGCGACTATATCTTTTTCATACCGGCCTGACAAGCCGGAACGAATTTCCAGAATGCGTCCGCCGCGACGTTCCGTGACGCGCCGTCGCCCTCGATCAGCACGTGACCATGCTCACGGCCAGCCCGCCCATGGAGGTCTCTTTAAACTTGTGGCTCATTTCTCTGCCGGTTTCCGCCATGGCAGCAATGGCAGCGTCCAAGGAAACGCGATGCGCCTCAGGGCTCGTGCCCGTGCTGATGAGCGCAGCGTTGAACGCCTTGACGGCCCCCATGGCGTTGCGTTCGATGCAGGGAATCTGTACATAGCCGCCCACGGGATCGCACGTGATGCCGAGATGATGCTCCAAAGCGACTTCGGCGGCATTTTCCACATAGCGGGATGGGTTGCCCTGCGCGTCGGTGAGCATGGCCGCGGCCATGGCGGAAGCCACGCCGATTTCTCCCTGACACCCCACTTCCGCGCCGGCGATGCTGGCGTTGTGCTTGGCTATGAATCCCACCGCCGCCGCCGCGAGAAATCCCTCCCTGATGGCCCGATCTCCGATGAACAGGTCGTGCCGCATGGCGTACACGAGCGCGGGCATGACGCCCGCGGAACCGCAGGTGGGCGCCGTGACGATGACGCCGCCGGACGCGTTTTCTTCGGAAGCCGCAAACGCGTAGGCGTTGAGCCCGGCGAGAAACTTGACCGGCGAAGAATGAAGAGCCTGCGCCCTCTCCTGAAGCATGTGCGCCTTGCGTTCCACCTTAAGCGGTCCGGCAAGATAGCCGCTGCCGTTCAGGCCGTGTCGAACGGACTCTTCCATCCTGTCCAGAATATTGTTCAGCCCGTCGATGATGGACGTGCGCGACGCTCCGGTAATGGCCATTTCGTTGGCCAGCATGATTTCATATATGTTAAGGCCCTGAGTGCGAACGATGTTCCGCAGCTCCTTCATGTTGCTGTAGGGATACGCGGGTTCGCCGAGCTCCGGGGCCTTCCATCCGTCCCACTGCACGAATCCGCCGCCCACGGAGTAATAAGCCTTGCTGAACAAAATCTCACCGCCAGCGTCGAGCAGTTCCGCCACCAGCGTGTTGCTGTACGGATAATCGTGAACGATGGCGCCATGCACCACGTCGGCCAGGGAAATCAACGCGCTTCCCACGCCGAGTTCCACCTTATGATCCTTGAGAGGCTCTTCGGCCAGGCGGGACAGATACCCGGGCGGGCAGTCTTCGGGGCGCACGCCAAGAATTCCGGCAAGCACGGCGGCGTCGGTGCCGTGTCCGGCGCCCGTGGCGCTCAACGAACCGAAAAGGCGCACCCGAATGCGGGAAGCCCTGGCCAGAAGTTCCCGGGGCAGTTCGGCGCAGGCGGAAGAAAACAGACGGCCCGCCGTCATGGGGCCTATGGTATGGGAACTCGACGGCCCCGGGCCGACTTTGAACAAAGAAAAAATAGACGTGGTGATGGGCCGCATGACGAGGCTCCTTTGAATACGATTAGAATCCGCCCGCAGAGAAAAAATCGCGCCTCTTTTCTCGGGAGAAAAAAGGCGGTCTCCGGAAAAGACGCCGCTCCTTTCGCGAATCGAGAGGAGCGGCGTCCGGGAATCGGCTACATCTGCGAGGCTTCGTCCTTGGCTTCCGCCTCAAGGTCTTCAGTATGCTTGAGTATTTCCTCAAGCTGAATATCGCCGCAAAGCACGCCCACGATCTCGTCGTGTTCGTCCGTCACCGCCTGCGACACGGAAAGAATGAGCGCGCCGGTATACTGAGACTGGTACACGTCGGTAACGTGCAGTTCACCGTCCTGCATGGGCATCTTGAACCACGCGCGGTCGGAATAGTCATAACCGGGATCGGGCAGATGACCGTACTTGTCGGCGTTGGCTTCATCCGTCACCACGGCCTGCAAAAGCTTGCCCTTGGCGTCGGTCAGCGTGATGAACTGAATATAAGGATAATGATCGGCAAAACTCTGCATGGCGTCGCAACGTTCCCGATCCGTTCTGCTGGCGCGGCAGGCGTCGGCCAGACGGGTCATGATGCCGGAAGCCAGTCGGCTGGCCACTCTCTTGAGCTTCTGCAGTTCCGACACGAACAGTTCCGGCATGAACTGCTTGACCAGCGCCAGCATTTCCTTGTTGGAAAACGACGTGTTGCGTCCGGCTTCGTAGGCCTGCATGATGGCGTTGTAAATCTGTCCCACGGCGGGATGCTTCTTGGTGACCCTCCGGGATTCGTCCAGCTCGAGATGACTGTTGATCCAGTAGGCCACGCCCGCGCGGCCGGATTTGTCGGTGATGATGATGGGCACGGGACGATTGAGGATCTTGGCGGTATCGAAGATATTGTAAATTTCCTCGTTCTTGGAGAGACCGTCCACATGGACGCCCGCGCTCGTGGCGTTGAAGTCGCTGCCCACGAAAGGATAGTTCGGCGGAATGACGTATTCCAGTTCCTTGGAGAAATACTCGGCGATTTCGGAAATCACCGTGGTGTCCGCCACGTCGTCGTTGCCGGTCAGAGAAATGTATTCCATGACAAGAGCTTCCACGGGAGTGTTGCCCGTGCGTTCCCCAAAGCCGAGGAGCGCGCCGTTCACCGCGGCGCAGCCGTAGAGCCATGCGGTGACGCCGTTCACCAGCACCTTGTGGAAATCGTTGTGCCCATGCCACTCCAGCCACTGACCGGGAACGCCGGCCTCGTCGGTGAAGGCGCGCACAATGCCCTGCACCGAACGGGGAAGCGACGCGCCCACATACGGCACGCCGAAGCCCATGGTGTCGCAAAGGCGGATCTTAACCGGCATGGCCGCTTTTCTGGCTAGCTCCATGAGCTTTGACGCGAACGGCAGGCAGAAGCCGTGAATGTCCGCTCTGGTGACGTCTTCAAAATGGCAGCGGGGCACGATGCCCCATTCCAGGGAGCGCTCCACGATGCGCAGATAATCATCCATGGCCTGCTGCCGGGTTTTTCCTAATTTAAGGTAGATATGGTAGTCGGAAACGCTGGTGAGCAAGCCCACCTCGTCGAATTCCATATCCCTGGCGATGCGCAGATCGTTTTCATTGGCCCGAATCCAGCCGGTGACGCGGGGGAAACGGTATCCGCGCGCACGGCAGGTGTCTATGGCTTTGCGATCCTTAGCCGAATACATGAAGAATTCCGAGGCCTGAATAAGACCGCTCTTGCCGCCCAGCTTATGCAGGAGATCAAAAATATGAGCAATCTGCTTCACCGTGTACGGAGGCCGGGCCTGCTGGCCGTCGCGGAACGTGGTGTCGGTGATGAAACACGGATCGGCCGGACGGGGGGCGATGATGGTGCCGTCGAATCCTATGCGCCCTATCCTCGTATAGGGGAAAAGTTCGCGATAGAGCTGGGGTTCGGCCCTCTCCTCCAGGTGAAGGCTGCGTTCAGCACTTTTCTTGAAAAGAATCATTATACCTCCGATGCGGCCGTCAGACTCGGACCGGCTCTTTTTACGGGAATGAAACATTCTAGCCGTTAACGCCGAAAAAATAAAGTATTATGCCGGCTTTAAAAAATTTGATTCCCAGAGGCCCGCGAGGGGGAGCGCGCGGCAAAAAAATTAAGATTTTCCGCGATGCTTGTTCTTTTTTTCTCTTGCTATTTTTCGCACTATCGACGCCAGAACATTTCCACGTCAAAAAATAAAGTTTTCATTTCAGCCGGATACGAGACCGGTCTTTTCAGCGTTTTTCGTAAGTGTCGCGAGCTCGTTCCGTTCCGGAACCATCGGAAAAAGCGCGTCGCCGCCCAATAAGGCCATTTTTATGGATTACTGTCTGAAAACACTGTCTTTCCGACATTTTTTCCGCTTTCCGACGACGGCGAGGCTTGTGAACAGAACCGGAGCTATTGTGCTCCCCATCAAAATAGGATAGTAACGGAGTTACACAATGTAAGGCCGGGGCTGTACTGTGCTCTCGCACATCCGGCCAGGTATTGGTGTATCAGGGGTCGCTCTGTCTGAACGGAAAGTTTTTCCGGCTCATTGGTTGGCAAAGCGACAGACCCATAATCAACCATGTGGAGGTAAGGCAATGGCGAAACATGCAACCCCCCTGTT
>CALUUX010000045.1 GCA_944324085.1 uncultured Mailhella sp.
TCAAGGAGCATATCATAATGGCCAGACTTCTTAAGATTGCGCCCGCTCTGCTGGCGCTTCCCTTCCTCCTTGTCGGCTGCGATCAGCTGAGCGGCCTTATTTCCAAGAAGGACAACGCCGCTCAGGCTCCCCAGGCCCGCGCCGTGCGCGTGACCACCGTTAAAATGACTCCGCACAAGGTGGACATCCAGCGTGAACTCACGGGTCGCACCGTAGCCTATCGCTGGGCGGAAGTCCGTCCCGAAGTGGGCGGCATTCTCAAGGAACGCTGTTTCACCGAAGGCTCCATGGTCAAGGAAGGCGACGTGCTCTACCGCATCGAGCCCGACACCTACAAAGCCGCGCTCGATAAGGCACGCGCCGATCTCGCCAGCGCCGAAGCCAACCTCAACGTGACCAAGCTGCGCGAACGCCGCACGGCCAGCATGCTGAAAACCAAATCCGTGAGTCAGCAGGATTACGACGACGTGAAGGCCACCCTGCGTCAGGCCGAAGCGTCGGTGCAGTCCTGCAAGGCCGCCGTGGACTCCGCGGAAATCAACTATCGCCGCACCGAGGTTCGGGCCCCCATCAGCGGCCGCATCACCCTCAGCAACTTCACCGTGGGCGCGCTGCTTACCGCAAGCCAGGCCTCGCCTCTGGCCACCATCTACCAGACCGACCCCATGTATGTGGAAGTTTCCCAGTCTTCCGACGATCTGTACTCCCTGCAGAAACAACTCGGGGAACGCGGCGATCTGAAGGACGTGAATCCCGCCAACATCAAGGCTACCCTCACCATGCACGACGGCTCCTACTATCCCGCCGCCGGCCATCTCAACTTCACCGGCGTGAACGTGGATCAGACCACCAACACCGTGACCCTGAGAGCCGAATTCCCCAACGCCGCCAACGTGCTGCTGCCCGGCCTGTTCGTGCGCGTCAACGTGGTTATGGGTCAGGACGATCAGGCCGTTCTCGCCCCGCAGAAGGCCGTTCTGCGCGATCTCAAGGGCCTGCCCTACGTCTATGTGGTCAAGGACGGCATGGCCGAACGCCGCAACATCACCATCAGCCACGCCATCGGCAACGACTGGTATGTGACGGACGGCCTCAAGCTCGGTGAGGAAATCGTGCTCAACGGCGTCCACAACGCCCGCGGCGGACAGCCCGTGCAAGTAGTCACCGAAGAAGAAATGAAGGCTGAACAGGCCGCCGGAGGCAGCAAATAATGCTTTCCCGCTTTTTCATCCATCATCCCATATTCGCATGGGTGCTGGCCATCGTCACCATGCTTTTCGGCGTGCTGGCCATATTCACCATGCCCATATCGCAGTACCCGGAAGTGGCCTCGCCCTCCATACTCATCAACACGCGTTACTCAGGCGCGTCTCCCACCACTGTGGACCAGACCGTCACGCAGGTCATTGAACAGAACATGACCGGCATCGACAACCTGATCTACATGCAGTCGAAGTCCGACTCCTCCGGCATGTCCACCATCACCCTCACCTTCGAAGTGGGCACCGACCCCGACGTCGCCCACATGCAGGTGCAGAACAAGGTGCAGCAGGTGCAGTCGCAGCTGCCTTCCGCCGTGCAGAGCTACGGCGTGTCGGTGTCCAAGGGCAACGACAACATGTTCATGGTCATCACCCTGTACTCGCCGGACAACAGCCAGGAAAACATCGACCTGGCCGACTACATCAGCACCAACATCCAGGATGAAATCAGCCGCACGCAGGGCGTGGGCACGGTGGAGGTGTTCGGCGGCAAGTACGTCATGCGCATCTGGCTCGATCCCGACAAGCTGACCAAGTACGAACTCACGCCTTCCGACGTGCGCAACGCCATCACCGCCCAGAACATGGAAGTGACCGCCGGTCAGCTCGGCGCCAACATCATCGGCGGCAAGAACGATCAGGCCCTCAACGTCATCATCAAGGCCCAGAGCCTCCTGCGCAACACCACCGAGTTTGAGAATGTGCTGCTCAAGGTGACGGAAAACGGCGAGAGAGTGTTCATCCGCGACGTGGCCCGCGTGGCCATGGGCACAGAACTTGACGGCATCACCACCTATTACAACAATCATCCGGCCTCGGGCATAGGCGTTACCCTCGCCCCCGGCGCCAACGGTCTGGCCACCGCCAATCTGGTGAAGGCCAAAATTGAAGAACTCTCCCACTACTTTCCGGACGGCATGGCCTACGAACTGGCCTTCGATACCACGCCCCCCGTCATCGCCTCCATCCACGAAGTGGTGAAAACGCTGGTTGAAGCCATTATCCTGGTGTTCCTGGTCATGTGGCTGTTCCTTCAGAGTTTCCGCGCCACCATCATTCCCACCATCGCCGTGCCCGTCGTTCTGCTCGGCACCATGGGCGTGCTGCTCGCCTTCGGCTACAGCATCAACACCCTTACGCTGTTCGCCATGGTTCTTGCCATCGGTCTGCTCGTGGACGACGCCATCGTGGTCGTGGAAAACGTGGAACGCGTGATTCAGGAAGAACATCTCGATCCCGTGGAAGCCACGGAAAAATCCATGGATCAGATCAGCTCCTCGCTGATCGGCATCGGCGTGGTGCTCTCCGCCGTGTTCCTGCCCATGGCCTTCATGAGCGGTTCCACGGGCGTGATCTACCGGCAGTTCTCCGTGACCATCGTGTCCGCCATGACGTTGTCGGTGCTGGTGGCCCTTATTCTTACGCCTTCGCTCTGCGCGAGCCTGCTCAAGCCCCATTCCCAGAGCGCGCAGCACGGATTCTTCGGCTGGTTCAACCGCATGTTCACCAAGAACCAGCACCGCTACGCCGGAGGCGTGCACGCCCTCGTGCAGCGCGGCGGCAGACTCATGATCATCTATGTCGCTCTCGTATGCGGTCTCGGACTCGTGTACAAGCAGTTGCCCACGTCCTTCCTTCCTTCGGAAGACCAGGGCTCCATCATCACCATGTTGCAGATGCCCCCGAACGCCACGTTGGAACAGACCAAAGCGCAGTTCCAGCAGGTGGCCGACTACGTTCTTAATGAAGAAAAGGACTCCGTGGAATCCTACATGTTCGTGGCCGGCTTCAGCATGGGCGGCATTTCCGAAAACACCGGCATGGGCTTCGTGAAGCTCAAGGACTACGCTGACCGCACCAAGCCCGGTCAGGACGCCGCGTCCGTGGCCGCCCGCATCCGCCAGAAGTTCGCGGGCATTCTCGACGGCCAGTTCATCGCGGCCATTCCTCCGGCCATCATCTCCCTGGGCATGACCAACGGCTTCACCATGGAACTGCAGGACCGCGGCGGCGTGGGGCATGAAAAGCTGGTGGAAGCCGGCAAGAAGCTCATGGGCGCGGCCTTCGCCAATCCCCAGATCGCCTACATCCGTCCCACCGGCATGGATGACATCACGCAGTTCAACATCCACCTGGATAACGCCAAGGCCACCAGTATGGGACTCTCGCTCTCCAGCGTGAACTCCGACGTGTCCACCATGCTCGGCGGCACCTACGTCAACGACTTCGTGCACAACGAACGAGTGAAGAAAGTGTACGTGCAGGGCGACGCCGAAGTGCGCAAGAATCCCGAAAACCTCAACCGCATCCATTTCCGCAACCAAGCCGGCGAAATGGTGCCCTTCAACGCCGTGTATTCCACAGACTGGACCTTCGGTCCCGCCGTGCTGCAGCGATACAACGCCATGCCCGCCCTCGAGTATCAGGGCGAACCCATTCCCGGCGTGGCTTCAGGCATCGCCATGAGCATCATGGAAGACGAAGTCAGAAAGCTGGGCAAAGACTTCGGCATGGAATGGACGGGCCTTTCCTATCAGGAAAAAATGGCCGGTTCCCAGACCACCATGCTGTATGCGCTGTCCGTGCTGGTCGTCTTCCTCGCCCTGGCCGCTCTGTACGAAAGCTGGTCCATCCCGTTTGCCGTGCTGCTCGTCATCCCGCTCGGCATTCTGGGCGCCGTGCTCGGCACCTACTTCAAGGATCTGACCAACGACGTGTACTTCCAGGTCGGCATTCTGGCCGTCATGGGCCTTTCGTCCAAGAACGCCATTCTGATCGTGGAATTCGCGCGAAATCTTCAGGCGGAAGGCCGAAGCCTCATCGACGCCACGGTGGAAGCCTGCCGCATCCGTCTGCGCCCCATTCTCATGACCTCTCTGGCCTTCGGTCTGGGCGTGCTGCCCATGATGTCGGCCTCTGGCGCCGGCGCGGCCAGCCAGCACGCCGTGGGCACGGCCGTGTTCTGGGGCACCGTGTGCGCCACCTCGCTGGGCATTTTCTTCATTCCCACGTTCTTCGTGGTTATCTGCTCGGTCACCGCATGGTTCCGCAAGCATCTGAAGAGACGCCCCCGCTATGAATAACCGCTAAATCCGCGCGGCGGCTTCTCCCTCCGCCGCGCCGACTTCAGAGAAAGGGCCGCCCGCAAGGACGGCCCTTTTTCAATACAGAAGAACAATCTCGGCATCGGTCGCCGTTACGCGCAACGGAAGGTCTCTTTCCGATGTTCTTTCCCTGTCCGGAAAAGCCTTGAGTCCGCGCGTCATTGCCGTTTCCGTCAAGACAAAAACTCACTCCCGTCGCAAGAAAGAGTCCCTTGGTTTGCCGATAAGGCGTCCAGAACGTCCTATCCCTGCTTCTTTCCATTTTCCCCCAGAATTGGTCTCTTGACAAAAAAACGGACTCCCTCTTACGGGAAAGATATTCTCCTCGCCGATCCCATGCATACCCTCGTTTTCCTCGCCGGTATGGATGAATCAACGGCGCGTCAGAAACGCGATTCTTCAAAACGTTCGCATGCACAACGAAACTGAACGAGGTGACTCATGCTGGAACATATAGAACTCTCTCTGGAACCGGTCACGGAAAACGAGCTTCCCGATTTTACCAGAAACGCCCAGGAAGCCTTCTCCGTGGCGCTCAGAGAAACGTTCGGGCACGTTGATCCCATTCCTTCGGAAGACGAAGTAAGAACATATTTTTTCTCGCCAGGAGCCGCCAGCTATCACATCATGCTAAGTCAGCGACGGATAGGTGGAGCCATGCTTCTCATCGATGAAAAAACGCAACACAACTCCCTGGAGCTGTTTTTCATAACTCCGGAGTTTCACGGTCATGGCGTCGGTGTTGCCGCATGGAAGGCCATTGAAAAAACCTATCCCGACACGGCGGTGTGGAAAACCATCACGCCCTATTTCGAACGGCGAAACATTCATTTTTATGTCAACAAATGCAAGTTTCATATTGTGGAATTCTTTCATGAACGTCATCGTGATCCGAACATGCCTGATCTGGAGACGCAAACGGACATTCCCGGAACCGACGCGTATTTTCTCTTCGAAAAGGTCATGAAATAACTTTTCCCTGCAAAGCAAGGCCCCGAAGCGCGATTTACGCTCCAGGGCCTCAATCGAAAAAAAACTCTCCGCTGAACGCGGCGGATTCCCTAGTCTATGCCGAACTCGTACTGCTCGAGCTTATCCAGGATGGCTGACATCACCATAGCCATGACGCCGGACACCATGGCCGCCGTTTCTGCGGGAACCTCGGACACATCCCGGTTCATGAGTCGACGGAAGAACACCGCCGGACACTCCTGGGTTCTGGTCCGCACCATGGGATCGACATACGCGTGAAAAGCCCCGTCCACGAAGTTCTCGGCCTCCTTGGGACTGTAGCCGAGTTTTTCCAGCATGGCCTGCGTGACGCGAAGATACTCCACCACTACCACATTGGGGGCCTGCGCCATGAGCCCGTAAAGCACGGCGGCGTGCGCGTAGGCCCGCCACTCCAGCATGAGTTTCTTTTTTTCCTCCTCCGAGGCGCAAGGCAGATTCGCCTTTTTCGCCATGGCCAGCACGCCGGATTCCCCTGTATTCAGCTCAAAAAGAATGGATGCGGCCTGCACGGCCTCGGCCACGGACAGCTTACGCTTCATGAACGGCCTCCTTCGCTTCCTTGGCGTCAAAGGGTATGCCGGCCATCATAAGGCCTATGGACTCCACGCGAGCGACGTCGGAGCGGGGAAACACGTCGATGAAACGGCCGCGGTACATGACGGCAAAGGTATCGGCCAGCGTCATGGCTTCGTGAAGATCGCTCGTCACCAGGAGCACTCCCGCGTGGTCGCGAGCCTCCAAGATACGGCGCCACACTTCTTCCATGGCGCCGATATCCAATCCCTGCGTGGGATTTTCAGCCACAATGAGGCTCGGCTCCCGAAAGAACTCGCGTCCGAGCACCATTTTCTGCAGATTGCCGCCAGACAACGATCCCGCCGTGGCGTGCAAACCGTCAGCCACCACCTGATATTCCTCCATGATCCCCGTA
Source organism: uncultured Mailhella sp. (assembly GCA_944324085.1). Lineage (GTDB taxonomy): Bacteria > Desulfobacterota > Desulfovibrionia > Desulfovibrionales > Desulfovibrionaceae > Mailhella. The sequence goes on from CALUUX010000045.1 coordinate 6,312, forward strand.
GTGACCGTAGCGGAATGCCGTCTGTCCAAAAAACCGAAGTTCTGAAAACCGTTGCGATTGGTGAGAAGAAAGTTGTCCAGCAGATCCAGAGACGGGCAGGTCGCCAGCCCCTTTCTATCCTCGGGAATATAGACCATGCTCTTTCTTCCCATGCGGGCGCGCATGAAATCGTTCCAGTTTCTGCCGAGTATGCGCACGGAATCCTTTACGCTGTCGGGTCTGGCTCCGCCCGTGACCATCTCCACGAGCTCGCGCTGCCCGTTGCCGGCCACGCCCACCACGGCCAGCACCTCGCCCCGGCGAAGCGAGCATGTCAGATCGCTCGCCATGCCGCACGAAGCGTGGGAAAGCTCAAGCAGAACTTCCCCCTTTTCCGCAGGCGTTTGTTCCACCAGAGTTTCCATCTGCCGCCCTATCATGCGTTCGGCCAGTTCCCTCTCTCCCGGAACTTCAGAACGAAGAAAATGATCCACGATCTCACCGCGGCGAAGGATGCTGATTTCCGTCGCGAGGTCAAGCACTTCCTTCATCTTGTGGCTGATGAACACAAGGGCCTTGCCGTCTGCCGCCATGCGGCGCAACGCGACGAAAAGCTGATGGATCTCCGGCGGCGTGAGAACGGCGGTAGGTTCGTCGAGAATAAGCACGCGACAATCGCGATACAGCAGCTTCAAAATTTCCACGCGCTGTCGCTCGCCCATGGAAAGGTCGGAAATCATGGCGTCCGGGTTTATTTCAAAGCCGTAGCGCGCCGCAAGTTCCAGCACTCTCTCCCTCATGGCCGAAGGATTCAGGATGCCATGAGCCTGACCAAGCATGAGGTTCTGCGTCACGGTCATGGCTTCCACCAGCATGAAATGCTGATACACCATGCCTATGCCCGCGGCCAGCGCGTCGCGCGGAGAACGAAAGGACGTCAGCTCCCCATCCACGAAAATGGAACCGGAATCCTGACGCGACTTGCCCGAAAGTATGGACATGAGCGTGGATTTTCCCGCGCCATTCTCCCCAAGCAGCGCAAGGATCTCGCCCGAACGTATCTCAAGGGAGATATTGCGGTTCGCCTTGACAGGACCGTAGCTCTTGCTGATGTTTTCCAGACGAATCAGGGGCGCGCGTTTCGCGCCCCTGTCCGTCGAAGAAGGACGCATCTGTTCCATGATCAATTCCTTTTTGCCCCTGATGAGGCGTCGCTGTCGGTATCGTTTCCCAGAAGACGCTCACCGTCGTTCGGACGCAGCGTCATGAAAATAAAGGCCGAAGCCGCCGTCATAAGCCCCACGGCCACAAACGTGGCGTGCAGCGCCTCAAGCCCGTTGCCAAAACAGGAAAAGAATCGCAGCAACGCGGTGCTTATGGCCACGCCGAAACTGACGGTAAGATTTTGCGACACGGAAAGCAGACTGTTGCCGTCGCTGGCCGTTTCCGCCGGCAGTTCGCCGAGCGTAATCGTGTTCATGGAGGTAAACTGTCCCGACATGAGCGTTCCCTGCACGAAAAGCTGGAACACCAGCAGACTCAGGGGACAGCCCGGCTTCTGCAACGCCATGAACATGAATATGGTCCCAATGGAAATCGTAAGGCACAGCAGCACGCGCCGGTAGCCGAAACGATGCAACAGACGCAGAACTACGGTTTTGGTCATGACGGAACCTACCGCCGGGGCCAGCATGATGAGTCCCGCCACATCGGCGGAATACCCCAGTCCAACCTGAAGCATGAGCGGCGCGAGGAAAGGGATGCTTCCCGTGCCGAGGCGGGCCACCAGATTGCCCGCAATGCCCACGCGGAACGTGCGAGTCTGAAAAACCTTGAGAGAAATAAGCGGCGTCGCCGTCCGCCGTGCGTGAAAAACGTACGCCGCCACAGCCAGAAAGCCGATGACTATAAGCGAACACGCCATGACGGGAGACGAATTTTTTCCGCCGCTGAGCTCCAGACCCGACGTCATAGACAACACGCTCACGCCAATAATCAGAAAACCCGGCGCGTCAAAGCGGCCTCTAGGCTGTCGAAAATCGGGAAACACGCGCAGCGCGTAAAGGAACCCCAGAAGGCCGAGCGGCACATTGATGAGGAATATCCAATGCCACGAGGCATAGGTGACAAGCCAGCCGCCTATGATGGGGCCAACCACGGGTCCCACCAGACCGGGAATGGTGATGAAATTGAACACCCGGACAAAATCTTCACGGGAATAGGCACGCATGAGCGTCAGGCGGGAAACGGGCACCATCATGGCGCCTCCCACGCCCTGCACCACGCGGGCGGCCACGAGCTGCGGCAGAGAAACCGACATGGCGCAGAACACCGATCCGGCCACAAACATGCCCACCGCGCTGAGAAACACGCGTCTGGTGCCGAAAGTGTCCGCAAGCCAGCCGCTCAAAGGGATCAGCATGGCCACGGTAAGCGAATAACTTATGACCGCAAGCTGCATGGAAAACGGAGAACGCCCCATGGCTTCGGCTATGGACGGCAACGCCGTGTTGAGAATGGTGGAATCGAGCATCTGCATGAAAAAGGCCGCAGCCGTAATCATGGGAAGCCCGGTGAGCATGTATCGAGAACTCAGCATGGGAATATCCTTAACTTTCGGCTTCCTTCCGGGCAGAAGCCGATTCTTCTCACGTCGTCCGCAACCCGTTCGTTTCGCTCGAACGGAGAAAGCCGCAGCTTCTGTTCACCGTCCGCCGTCGTGTTAAGCCGCGCCGGCCGGATTGCGAACGCCCTTGTGAGAAGACGCCGGAACGTCTGACGTTCCGACCGTTTTACGCTCCCGGAGAGATATTTTCCCCCAACGCCGCCGGCGCGTTGCGTCCCTTGCCTCTGGCCGAGGAAAACAACAGCGCGAGTATGGTAAGGGCGTACGGCAGCATCATCATGAGCGACGAGGGAATGGAGGTTCCCAACGCCTGAAGACGCAGCTGAAACGCCATAATACCGCCAAAAAGATACGCGCCCAGCATAGCCCGGCGAGGACGCCAGAACGCAAAAATGACCAGAGCCACGGCAATCCAGCCCTTGCCCGCGGTAAGATTGTGCGTCCACATGTGCGTGGCGCAGAGCGAAAGATACGCGCCGCCCACGCCCACGAAAAAAGCCCCGGCGGCGATGCCCAGCCAACGCATGCGCACCGGATCCAGACCGGCGGCCTGCACGGCGTCGGGAGATTCGCCGGAAGCGCAGAGCGCAAGGCCCAGCGACGTGCGGCGGAAAAACCACATGACCGCCCACGGCAGAACGTACGAAAGGTATACCAGCGGATCATGCTGGAAAAACACCGGGCCGAGCACGGGAATATCGGAAAGCAGCGGCACGTCGAAAGGCTGAAAGCCCACGGTCTTCTCGCCAATGAAGGGCGCGCCCAGATAGTCGGAAAGCCCCACGCCGAAAATGGTGAGCGCCAGCCCGGAAACCGTCTGATTTCCTTGAAAAATCAAGCAAACCACGCCGTGCAGCAGGCCAAGACACGCGGCTCCCACGCCGGCGGCCAGCGTGGCCAGCCACGGATTCCCGGTTTTGAACTGCACGAAAAAGGCAAAAAACGCTCCCATGATCATCATGCCTTCCACGCCGAGGTTGAGCACCCCGGAACGCTCGGTGATGAGTTCGCCCATAGTGGCGTACAACAGAGGCGTTCCCGCCAGCACGGTGGCCGCCAACAGCGCGACGAAGATATCCCAGGTCATGCCGCTCCTCCCTGCTCGCGCCCCGTTCTGACGAAGGTGTAAGAATAGAAGAACTGTCCTGCCAGGACGCAGAGCAGTATAAAACCTTCCAGGATGCCGCCAAACGCCGCGGGCACCTGCATGTCCACCTGAAGATTGTCCGTACCCACCAGGAGACCGGCCAAGAACACGGAAAACAACGCGATGGAAGGAATGCGCAGCCGGGAAAGCCACGCCACCACAATGGCGGTGTACCCGTACCCCGTGCACAAATTGGGCTGAAGGCGATTGAACGTCGCCGACACCTCCACGCATCCTGCCATGCCCGCAAGCGCGCCTGAAACCGTCAGCACAAACACCAGCAGAAACCCGTATGGAATGCGCGCGTACCGCGCGGCTCTGGGGTTTTCGCCCGCGGCGCACAACTCAAAACCGAGCTTGGTGCGCTGAAGAAAGACGGCTACCACCACGGCCGCGGCCACGCAGACCAGCAAGCCAGCGTGCACATAACCCAGAACTTCCGGAAAAATGGCTTCTTCGGGAAACATGGCCGTCATGGGAAAGCCCATGCTGCCCGGATCCTTCCACGGACCGTACACGAGATAGCGCATGAACTCGATGCCTATGTAATTGAGCATGAGCGTGGAAATAATTTCGTTCAGTCCGAATTTCAGCTTGAGAAAGCCCGGAATCATGCCCCACAAGCCGCCCGCCACGGCCGCGCACAGCAGCATGACCGCAAGCATGAGCGGCATGGGCAGCGATGGAAAGGTCAGCACGGCCCAAGTGGCTCCCACTCCGCCGAGGGCGAACTGTCCTTCCGCGCCGATATTCCAAACCTTCATGCGGAAGGCGACGGACACGCCAAGCGAACACAAAAAAATGGGAATGGCCTTGAGCATGGTGTCCTGCAGGGCGTACAGGCTTCCGAACCCGCCCTGAAACAGCACGACGGCGGCTTCCACGGGCGACTTGTCCTGGATCAGCAACAGCAGAGAACAGAACGCCAGGGCGATGAGCAAGGCCGCCGGCAGCACGACGATCCCGATCCAGCGATGCGGAGCCTGCCGTCTGACGACTCTGAAACCGTCCATGATTCCTCCGAAAAAACGTTGACTTGCGCCGAAGCCGCGCGGCGTCGGGCCATTTCTCGCTCAAGACGCGCGGTCCCAAAAGCCGGATGTCGCTCCGGCGGCCTCCGCCTTCCCGCCGCGGCGTCGACAGAGCGTCGATTTCCGCGGCGCGCGCCTTCACGCTTCAACGTCGCGCGCGCCGCGAATCTAAAAAAGGAAAAGCCCCGCCTCGCCGGACGGAGCTTTTCCCCAAAACCTACTTGGTCGTGCCTATAACGCCTTCCACGAACCAGTCCATGCTGAGCAGCGCGTCGTCGGACGCGACCTGACCTTCAGGCACGCGAACCTTGCCTTCCTGATCCCTGACGGGACCGGTGAAGACCTGATACTTGCCGGAAACGATGTCCGCCTTCACGGCGTCCACCTTGGCGCGCACGTCCGCGGGCACCATGTCGCCGTAGCGGGAGATATCCACGATGCCGTCTCCGATACCGTACCAGTAATTGCCGTTCTTCCAGGTTCCGGCGCGGTATTCGTCGATAAACTTCTTGTAGAACTTGGTCCAGTCCCACACGGCCGCCACCAGATGCGCCTTGGGCGCGGCGGACGACATGTCGGTGTTGTAGCCCACGGAATACGCGCCGCGCGCTTCCGCGGCCGTCTGCGGACTGGCGGAATCCTGATGCTGCGCGATGACGTCCACGCCCACGTCCAGCAGACCTTCGGCGGCCTTCTTCTCATCGTCGGGGCTGTACCAGGTGCGCGTCCACACCACGCGAACCTTGGCTTCGGGGTTCACGGCCCGGACGCCCAGCGTAAAGGCGTTGATGCCTCGCACCACCTCCGGAATGGGGAAGGGCGCCACATAGCCTATTTCGTTCTTCTTGGTCATGGATCCGGCCACCATGCCGGTGAGATAGCGGGCCTGGTACATTCTGCCGAAATAGCAGGTCATGTTCTTGCTGTGCTTGTAGCCGGAGCAGTGCAGGAACGTGATGTCGGGGTTGCGCTTGGCCATCTTGACCATGGCGTCCATGTAGCCGAAGCTCGTGGCCACAATGACGTTATACCCCTTGGCGCACATATTTTTTATGGCGCGTTCCGCGTCGGGGCCTTCGGGCACGCTTTCCATCATGGTGGTTTCCACGTCGGGCATAGCCTCCATCATCTGACGCCCCTGCTCATGCGTCCATGACCAGCCCTCGTCGCCCACAGGCGACACATAGATGAATCCCACCTTAATTTTTGCGGATTCCTCGGCGTAGGCGGAGGAAACCAACGGCGAAATCGCCATGCCGATAACGGCGGCACACGCCGCGGCGTAGTTGAGAAAACGCATTCCGAACTCTCCCTGTTTGAAATATGAACGACCGTTTCTCCCGACGGACGCGCCCGAGCGAGCGCGCCCTGCGGTGGGAAAACGACGATCCGTCTTCCCGACAAAAAAGCAAGGATAGCTTATTATCATGCGCTGTTCAAGCTCCGCGGGATCCCGGCGCATGCGCGGAACGCCGCCCAACCACGCCCTTTTTCGGGGGCCCCCATTCCGGCCGCTTGCCCCTGCAAAGTCGAAGTTTATCAGCGCGCGCAGCAGGTTCCGTCCAATCCGCAGGCTTCGGCGGAAACCGCGTTCAGAGAGGATCCGGAGGCAAGAGCGTCCTGAATTTTCGCTTCCATGTCCTCAAAGGGCGCGTAACCGCGGGCGACGGCGTGCAGTTCTCCGTCGTCCGTCTTCACGAACAGCGTGGGATAGACCACAAAATCGCCGAGAATGTCCTCCGCCTCGTCCATTTCCCGACGAGCCTTGTCGCGCACGGCGTCGGACGCGAGGGCCTTTTCCAGATCCCCGGCCTGAACGCCCCAGCGCGCGGCGACGTCGGCCTGAACGTCCAGGGAAAGCACGTCGCGACCGTCTTTGTAGAAGGCGTCCTGAAAGGCTTCCATCTGCGCCAAAGCGTGACCGGGAGCGAGCTTCTTGAGCGCGGCCATGAGCAGCGCGGAACGGGAAGAATCCATGAGCACGCTCCCCTCTTCCTCCAGAAGCTGAAAGAATCCGCGGCCCAGCGTGCGACCCGTGGTGTCGGAAAGACGCTGAAAAAAGGCCCGCAATCGAGGCGTGCCCATAGCGGAAGTCTGTTCCGGTTCGTCCACAAGATTGCCGCAAAGCACGCGCACGGGAAAAGCGTAAACGCCCACGAGCCGCTCCATGACGGGAGCGAACCCGAAACACCAGGGACAAAAAACGTCTGTAACGTAGATAAAGGATGGCATGGCTTTGCCTTACCCCAAACGCCCGCGAAGGCCAAGAAGATTTTTCTTTCCCGCGTCCGGACTCCCGCCGATCCGGCGTCCGCGGGGCAAAGCGGACGCGCCGTTCCCGCCGCCGCGTCGGCCCATCCTTTCCCCGGCCTTGCGCGCGGGGCATGAGGAATGCCGCTTGACGAAGCGTGAATCTTTCCCTAGAAATATGAATTCCCCGGCATATCCATGCGTTTTATCCAGCAGAAGGCGACACCCATGCTTCAGAGCGAGCTTATCAGGATCATTGAGCAGACGGCTCCCCTTTCCCTTATGGCGGAATGGGATCATTCCGGCGTTCAGGTGGCCTCCGCCCGCGCCGAGATCGGCCATCTCGCCGTATGCCTCGACCCCGCGCCGGAACAGCTGCGCGCCGCCGTGGACGCCGGAGCGGACATGGTGCTCACGCATCACCCGCTCACCCTGCGTCCCGTCTGGACCAGCGAGCTCAACGGCTACACCGACGCGCTTTCCATTCTGTACCGCCACGACGTGCCCCTCTACGCCAGTCACACCACGCTGGACGCCAATCCTCTGGGTCCGAGCGCGTGGCTGCCCGACGAACTGGGACTCTCCGATCGTGTCATTCTTGAAAAGACGGGCAGCTTCACGGCTCCCGACGGTTCCCTGGCGGAAGGCGGCTTCGGCTGCGCGGGTTCGCTTCCTTCTCCGTTGTCGCTGGCCGAACTTTGCGCGCGCATGCGCGCCTGGCTGCCGCTGGACCGCATGTGCGCCGTGCCCCGTCTCATCGGCGATCCCGAACGCGTCATCCGCCGCGTGGCGATATGCACCGGTTCCGGCTCTTCCCTGCTGGAAGAGGCCGTGGCCGCCGGAGCCGACCTTTTCATCACCGGCGACGTGAAATATCACGACGCCCTCGCGCTGGCTTCGCGTCATGACGAACGCAGCCCGAATTTCTGCCCTACGGCAATCCTTGATGTGGGGCATTTTTCCCTGGAAGAAGAGATGACACGTCGCTTCGCCGCGCTTCTGGAAAAGAAGCTCGACGGCGTGACGGTAACGTTTTTGCCGGGCAGGGATCCTTTCCTGCCCATGACCTTTCTTTCTGAAGTACCGGAGGTACTGTCGTGAGCCTCTATATCGAACAGATCCGCCAGCTTGTGGCCCTTCAGCACGTCGACGACGGCATTCACGCCGTGCAGGTCGAAATGGAATCCGCGCCCAAGGAAGTGGAAACCCTGCAGAAGCGTTTCAACTCGCAGGACGCCCAGCGTAACTGGATTCTGGACAAACTCCAGCATCTGCAGGAACAGCAGAAGCGTCTCGACGCCGACATTCAGGACGACGAATCCCGCCTCAACAACAGCAAGAACAAGCTGATGCAGGTGGAAAACGATCGTGAATATCAGGCCATGATCCGCGAAATGGACAGCATGGAACGCCAGAACCAGACCCGCGAAGAAGAACGCATGGCCTTGCAGGAAGAACGTTCCCTGCAGGAAAGCAATCTGCGTTCCGTGGAAGAAACCTGGAACGAGCTCAAAGCCGAACTGGAAAGCCAGCAGGAAAACCTGGAAAAGCGCATCGCCGAATCCCGCGCCAAGCTGGACGCGCTGGAAGCGCAGCGCGCCGAAGTCAGCGCGCTCATTTCTCCGCCCGTGCTCAACCGTTACGAGTTCATCCGCAACCGTCTGCGCCATCCCGTCATCGTGCCGGTGGAAGCGGGCATCTGCTCCGGCTGCCACATCGCCATTCCTCCGCAGGTGTTCATCGACCTGCAGCGCGGCAGTCACATCATGAGCTGCCCCAACTGCCAGCGTCTCATGTACTGGGCGCACGACTATCAGGATCCCGACGCTCCCAAGCCGGAACCCAAAGCCGACGACAAGGCCGAATAACGTTCCCGCGCCACGGCCGACACGCCGCGCGCGAACGCGAAAGGCGCCAACTCTTTTCCATGTCATGGAGTCGGACGGGCTGTCGCTGCGGACCGCATGGTCCGGGGAGGAAAGTCCGGGCTTCGCAGGGCAGGATGCTGGCTAACGGCCAGAGCGGGCGACCGCTGGAAAGCGCAACAGAAAGCAGACCGCCGTTCTTTGGAACGGTAAGGGTGAAACGGTGAGGCAAGAGCTCACCGGCTGGCGTGGCGACACGTCAGGCCAGGCAAGCCCCATCCGAAGCAAAACCAAATAGGGAAACCGGCCGGCCCGGCCCATGGTTTCCGGGTAGGTTGCTTGAAGGCGCGGGTAACCGCGTCTCTAGAGGAATGACAGCCGCCGTTCCCTCGGAACGGCACAAAACCCGGCTTACAGTCCGACTCCTTTTATTCATGGGGAGGGAGCGAAAGTTCCCTCCCCATGGCGTTTTTACGAGGTCTCTATGCGAAACGAATGCTGGGGCGTCATCCTTGCCGCCGGCCAGGGCCGTCGCATGGCGGAAGCCACGGGCGGCGAAGCCAAGCAGTTTCTGCCTTACCGAGGCGCGCCTCTCTGGTGGAGTTCCGCCCGCGCCATGGCCGCGTCTCCCCTGGTCCACGGTCTTGTCTTCGTCTTTCCCGCCGACAGACTGGAGCAGGCTCGGCTTGAAGCCCTCGCCCTCGACAGAAAAGACTCCTGCGGCGTGCCGTTTCGCTTCGCCGAAGGCGGAGACCGTCGTCAGGATTCCGTACGACACGCCCTCGCCGCTCTTCCGGACAGCTGCGAAATCACCCTGATTCACGACGGCGCGCGTCCGTTTCTTCGCACGGCCCTCGTCACGAAACTGGCCGAAGCCCTGCGCGAAAGCCGCGCGGCCGGCGTCATTCCCGGCGTGGCCGTCACCGACACCGTCAAGGAAACGGACCCCTCAGGATTCGTCCTCCGCACTCCGGCGCGCGACGCGCTGCGCGCCGTGCAGACGCCGCAGGCCTTTCGTCTCTCCGAACTGCGCGACGCCCACGCCCGCGCCGACGCGGAAGACTGGAACGTCACCGACGACGCCTCGCTCATGGAACGCTGCGGTCGCCCCGTTCTCGTCATCGAGGGGGACAGGGACAACGTAAAAATCACCAACCCTCAGGATCTTGCCTTGCTCGCCGAACGACGCTCTCCTCTCCCATGCTGCGGTTACGGCTACGACGTGCACGCCTACGGCGGAAACCGTCCTCTCACGCTGGGAGGCGTGGAGATCGGCGGCGACTACCTCATCCGCGCCCACTCCGACGGCGACGTGCTGCTTCACGCGCTCATGGACGCCATTCTCGGCTGCTTCGCCGGAGGCGACATCGGCCGTCTTTTCCCCGACGACGATCCCGCTTTTGACAACATTTCCTCGTCCGTGCTGCTCGACCGCGTCATGACGAAAGCCGCGGAAGCCGGAACGCGTCTCACGCACGTCGACCTGACCGTCATCGCCCAGAAGCCCAAGCTCTCCCCTCACGCCGACGCCATACGCCGCAACGTGGCCAGACTGCTCGATCTGCCGCTGGACCATGTGGCGTTCAAGGCCACAACCGAAGAGAAACTGGGATTCACCGGTGAACTCAAGGGCATCAAGGCCGTAGCGCTCGTCTCGGCCCTGCGCTAGCGCGGATTCGCTTGGCGCCGTCCCTTTCGACCACCCGGATAAACCGACGCGACGCGGCTCGAACCGCGATCCCCTTTTCGGAACCGTCCGCGACGCGCCTTTCAGGAGTCAACATGCCCATCTATGACGTCGCCATCATCGGAGCCGGGCCCGCAGGCCTGCTCTGCGCGCGAAACGCCGCTCGCCGGGGACTTTCCGTCGCTCTCGTGGACAGCCACGACAGACCGGGCGTAAAACTTTCCGTCGCCGGAGGCGGACGGGGCAATTTCACCAACCGCACGCTGACGGAACGGCACTACGTCACCGGCGATCCCGCGCTGGTAAGGGCCGTTCTGCGCGCTTTTCCCTGCGAAAAGGTGCTCGATCTGCTCAGAGAACTGCGCCTGCCCTTTGAAGAACGGGACTTCGGACAGATCTTCGGTCTTCGTCCGGCCTCGTTCATGGCGGACAGACTGGCCATGCAGTGCGACGACGCTCGAGTGGACTTTTATCTCGGCGGCGCGGCGCATTCCTTCACTCCGCCATCCGTCTCTCCCGCCTTCGGGCGCGCCGACAACGAACGGACGTTCTCCTTCCTTGCCGGTCGCGAACGGGTAACGGCTCGCGCGCTCGTCATCGCCGCCGGCTCCCCCGCGTGCCCCGCCCTCGGCTCCAGCGACGCCATGGCGAAACTTGCCGCCGCGTGGGGACACGACGTCGTTCCCTTCCGCCCCGCCCTCGCGCCGCTCGTCATGCCCGACGGCTGGCCGCTTGCCGGTCTCGAAGGCATAAGCCTCAACGTGCGGCTCGAGCTCAGAAGAAACGGCGAGTCCTTCCGCCCCGATCCCGAAGGCATTCGCCCTCTGCTCTTCACGCATCGCGGTGTGAGCGGCCCTGCCGCGCTGGTGGCTTCCTGCCTGTGGAAGCAGGGCGACGAACTGCTCATCGATTTTCTGCCGGAACTGCCCGTGCCGGAACTGCTCGACGAAAAAGATCACGGAAAACTGCTGGCCCGCAATCTGCTGGCCCGCCACATGCCCGCGCGACTGGCCGACGCCCTCTGCCCCGAAGACCTGGCCCGGCGCAAATGCGCGGAACTCGGCAAAAAAGACCGTCTTCGCCTGGCTCAGGCCGTGCATCGCTTCTCCTGCCGCCCCGCGGGCACGGAAGGTCTGAAGCGGGCCGAAGTCGCCGCGGGCGGCGTGACCTTCTCCTCGCTTTCGCGGAAGCTCGAAAGCCGCCTCGTGCCGGATTTATACTTCTGCGGCGAAATTCTCGACGTGGCGGGACTTCTCGGCGGGTATAACATTCACTGGGCCCTCGCCAGCGGCGCGCTGGTGGCTTCCGCGCTGGCGAAACGCGCCGCGGAAAAGACCGACGTCGCGTCAGACTTCCGCGGGCGCCGTTTCGTCCCGAAAGATTGACAGCAACCGTCGGTCGACCGACCGAGCGAGAAAAAGCGTTTGCGCGCGCCTCGCCTCAACGCGCGGCGTTTTTCTGCACAAGGCAAGGCTCCCAAGGCCTTACCCCGTAACGGATGGTAACGAAAGTTGACAATTTCGTTCCTATCTACTAAGAAATAACGTAAAACATGCAGTCAGTCCCCCTCGTTTTGCGGGGAAAAACTGGCCGCATACCCGGCGGCAACCGATCTCCAGAGGCGCGCTTCCGCGAACAGCGGAAAGACCTTCCCATAAAAGGCGCATGACACGGTTGCGCCCGCGCCCGCTTTCCTTCCGGCGGAATTCCGTCCGGTCTGTTTCCCTGCGGGAAACGCAACTTTGATAAAGGACCTCTGATGAAAATCATTGTGATAGGTTCGGGCTATGTGGGGCTGGTGACGGCCGCATGTTTCTCCGAAGTTGGGCTCGACGTCTGGTGCATGGATACGGACAGCGCCAAAGTGGCGCAGCTCAACGCCGGCCATTGCCCCATCTATGAACCCTCCCTGCCCGAATTGCTCGCCCGCAACGCCGCCGCCGGCCGACTCCACTTTTCCGATTCTCTGGAACAGTGTCTTGTCGACGCCGACGTGGCCTTCATCGCCGTCGGCACGCCCGAAGGCGAAGACGGCAGCGCGGACGTGAGCTATGTGCGCAACGCCGCCCGCTCCGTGGGCCGCCTTATGAAGGGCGATCTTGTGGTCGTGGTCAAATCCACGGTTCCCGTGGGCACCTGCGCCCAGGTGGAAACCATCCTCCGCGAGGAACTCAAGGCCAGAAACGCGTCCTTCGCTTTCGACGTGGTGTCCAATCCCGAATTTCTCAAGGAAGGCCACGCCGTCGACGACTTCATGATGCCCGACCGCGTGGTCATCGGCGTGGAAAGCGCACGCGCACGCGCCGTCATGGCCGAACTCTACCGTCCGTTCATGATGACCGGAGACCGCATCGTCTTCATGGATCGCGCCTCTTCCGAACTCACCAAGTACACGGCTAACGCCATGCTCGCCACGCGCATCTCGTTCATGAACGACATCGCCAATCTCTGCGAACGCGTCGGCGCCAACGTGGACATGGTGCGCAAGGGCATAGGCATGGATCATCGCATCGGCCCCAAGTTCCTTTACGCGGGTTGCGGATATGGCGGCTCCTGCTTTCCCAAAGACGTGAAAGCCCTTATCGCCACAGCCGCCCAACACGGCTACGACATGGAAGTGCTCCAGGCCGTGGAACGCGTGAACGCCCGTCAGAAAACCGTGCTGTTCGAAAAAATTTCCCGTCATTTCAAGGGTGAGCTCAAAGGACGCGTCGTCGCCGTATGGGGACTCGCCTTCAAGCCCGGCACCGACGACATGCGCGAAGCTCCGTCGCTGGTGCTCATCTCCGCCCTGCTTGAAGCCGGATGCGCGGTGCGGGTCTTCGACCCCGTGGCCATGGAAAAAAGCCGCGCCCTCCTCGGAGACGCCGTGTATTTCGCCAAAAACATGTACGACGCCGCCCAAGGCGCGGACGCTCTCGCCGTGGTGACGGAATGGAAGGAATTCCGCCTCCCCGACTGGAAAAAGCTGCGCGCGGCCATGAAAACCCCCGTCGTGTTCGATGGGCGCAACATCTACAGGGAAGAAAGCCTGAAGAACGCCGGTTTCCTCGGCTACAGAATAGGCTGACGCGACTGCGCGCCCTCCCTCTTTCGGCGCAACGCGCCGTACCGGCTCCTTTTTCCGCGTGAACGAGGAGCCTTTTCCATGAAAAGGACAGCACATGAACATACTCATTACCGGAGCGGCCGGATTCATCGGATATTTTCTGTCCAGAAGACTCCTGGAAATGGGACACTCCGTCACGGGCATCGATGAGCTCAACGACTACTATTCCCCGAAGCTCAAACTGGCCCGTCTGGCGCAGCTCGGCGTCGACGCGGAAAACGCGGAATACGGAAAGTCCGTGGTCAGCTCCTCCCATGACGCCTGCCGTTTCGTCAGGCTCCATCTGGAAGACCGCGAAGGGCTGGAACAACTTTTTGCCCGCGGTTCCTTCGACGTGGCCGTCAATCTCGCCGGTCAGGCCGGGGTTCGCTATTCGCTGGAAAATCCCTTTTCCTACGTGCAGAGCAACGTGCTCGGCTTTGTCAATCTGCTGGAGTGCTGCCGCGCCCATCCTGTGAAACACCTGCTTTTCGCCTCTTCCAGCTCGGTGTACGGCGGCAATGAAAAGACGCCCTTCCAGGAAACGGACCCGGTAAACACGCCCGTTTCCCTCTACGCCGCCACCAAACGCTGCGACGAGCTCATCGCGCACGTGTACGCCCATCTCTACCGCATTCCCTCCACGGGCCTGCGCTTCTTCACCGTCTACGGCCCTTGGGGCAGACCGGACATGGCCCCCGTGCTCTTCGCCAAGGCCATTCTTGCCGGCAAGCCCATCAAGGTCTTCAACAACGGACAGCTCTCGCGCGACTTCACCTATATCGACGACATCATCGAATCCGTGGTCCGGCTCATCGACCACGCGCCCGAAGGCGCGGCGCCCACGGACATCTACAATGTGGGCTGCGGCCACCCCATGGCCCTCATGGACTTCATCCATATTCTGGAAGACGCTCTGGGCAAAAAGGCGGACATGCAGATGCTGCCCATGCAGAAAGGCGATGTGTATCAAACCTGGGCCGATACGACGAAACTCCAGAGCGTGGTCGATTTCCGTCCGTCCACGCCGCTCGCCGAAGGCATCCGTCGCTTTGCCGAGTGGTACCTGTCGCCGCTCAACCCCATACGGGAAGACTGACGGCTTTCCGAACGCCGGCCCGCTCTCATGACGCTTCGTCCCCGCGAGAACGCGACTGGCGCGCCGGAAAACGGCCTCCGCGCAAACCATGAAACTTCGCCGCGGACGCGAGCCATTCGTTCATCATCACACGCCAGCCCCTTCATGACGGCGCAGACGCGCCGGGGAGAACGATCATGACAAGCCAGCAGAACCAGACCGCCTCCTACGATCTGACCATACTCGTCCCCGTGTACAACGAAGAAGACAACATGGACGCCCTTTCTTCCCGCCTCGCGGCGTATCTGCCCCGCGCCCGCATGTCTTCCTGCGTGCTGTTCATCAATGACGGTTCCACCGACAACAGCGGAGCCCGCATCCGCGCGGCCTGCGCCGAACGCGACGATTTCTTTTTCATTGAGCTCGCCCGGAACACCGGTCTGAGCAGCGCGCTCAAAGCGGGCATGGATCATGTGCGGTCCCCGTATCTGGCCTACATCGACGCCGATCTTCAGACCGCGCCCGAAGAACTCGATCTGCTTACCCCCTATCTTGACGAATACGAACTCGTCACCGGCGTCCGCGCCAACCGCAAGGACACGGGATTCAAAAAAATCCAGTCCCGCATCGCCAACGGCTTCCGTCGCATGATGATCAAGGACGGCGCGCGCGACACCGGCTGTCCTCTCAAGGTCATGCGCGCCGACATGGCCCGATCCCTGCCGTTCTTCAAGGGCATGCACCGCTTTTTCCCCGCACTCATTCAGCTGGAAGGCGGAAAGGTCAAACAGGTGAACGTCTCGCACTTTCCCAGGGTGGCGGGCGTTTCCAAATTCAACCTGTGGAACAGGCTCCTCTCTCCTTTTGTGGACTGTCTGGCCGTCCGCTGGATGCAGAAAAGACACATCGCCTACACCGTCGCCGCCGACAATCTGAAACAGGAATAGGCGGAAGACCGCGCCGCGTTGCCAAGGCTCAGCGCATGCGCGCCCGCCTCAGTCGGAAACGACATAAGGAACCATCATGAAGGAATACCTGCTCGTCACCAGCGTGGGGCTGCTCGCCCAGGGATTTTTTTCTCTGCGCATGCTCCATCAGTGGATAAAGACGGAACGGGCGAAAAAAATCATTTCCCCCTCTCTGTTCTGGGTGTTCAGCATCTGCGGAGCCTATCTGCTCATGCTGTACGGATGGCTGAGAAACGACTTCGCCATCATTCTCGGACAGTTCATTTCCTATTACGTTTATCTCTGGAATCTCAACGCCAACGGCATCTGGAAAAAATGCGTCCTTCCGC
Organism: uncultured Mailhella sp.; assembly: GCA_944324085.1. Taxonomy (GTDB): domain Bacteria; phylum Desulfobacterota; class Desulfovibrionia; order Desulfovibrionales; family Desulfovibrionaceae; genus Mailhella. The sequence goes on from CALUUX010000045.1 coordinate 22,360, forward strand.
TGCGCGTCGTGCTTCTCGCCACGCCGCCGGCCGCCGCCGCAAGCCTCGCCCTGAGCGGCGCGGATCTCGCGCAAACGCTGTTCAACAACCCGGACATTCCGCTTCCCCTGCTTCTGTTCGGGTGCGCCAGTCAGGCTCTGTTCACCCTTCGTTTCGTGTATCAATGGTGGTACTCCTCCAGACATCACGTTTCCGTGCTGCCCATGGGCTTCTGGCTCATCAGCCTGACCGGTTCCCTGCTCATCTGCCTCTACGGCGTGCTGAGGCTTGATATCGTGCTTATTCTGGGGCAGTCTCTCGGACTCATCGCCTACGCGCGCAACATTACAATAGGTCTGCGCAGCGCGCGCTCCAACGCTCCGCGACGCCGCCCTTAAACGGTCCGCCAAGGGTCTTATGAAATCACGCATCGCTCTCTATCTTTTTTCCCTGCTCGTTCTTCTGCCGCTCGTCTATGTGTTCGGCACCAGCATCATGGAGGCGCGCAATCTGATTTCCGCGCAATCCATGGCCCTGGACGGCGACTGGCTCATTCCTCACCTCTATACGGAGATCCGGCTCAACAAGCCGCCGTTGCCCGTGTGGCTGACGACGCCGGTGTTTCTTCTCGATCCCTCGCCGTCCATGTTCGCCCTGCATCTGCCCGTCATGCTGGTGACGGCTCTTCTCGGCGTATTCTGCTTCGATCTGTACAGCGCTCTTTTCAACGACAAGAAAACGGGATTCTACGCAGGCCTGGTCGTCTCCACCATGCTTCTCACGCTCAAGCTGGGCACCACCAATTCCTGGGATATCTATTCCGTCGTCTTCATGACCGGCGCGCTCGTCGGCCTGCTGCGTCCGGAGCGGGGATGGCTGATCGCCGGCACGCTGTTGATGGCGGCCTCGGTGCTCAGCAAGGGGCCGGTGCAGCTTTATACCATGCTTCTGCCGCTGCTCGCCACGCTTCTTTTCTTCCGCCGAAGCGTCCCTTGGAAACGTCTCGCCGTCATTCTGATCGGAGGATGTCTGCTCGGCTCTCTCTGGTATATTTATGTGTATCTGGCCGTTCCGCATGTGGCCGCAAACGTGGCTCAAGGCGAAGTGAGCGCGTGGAGCACAAAACACACCGCGTCCTTCTTCTTCTATCTTTCCTTCCCCGCGTTTGCCGGAGCGTGGGCCCTGCCCGCCCTCGCCGGTCTCGGCGACCGCTGGCTGAACAAGGAAGGCGAAAACAAAGCCGAAATGAAATTTCTGCTCTGCTGGTTCCTGCTTTCCCTGCTCCTTCTCTCCCTCGTGCCCGAGAAAAAAGAACGCTATCTCATGCCGGCCATGGTTCCGCTGGCGTTGCTGACGGCTTCCGTACTCAGACACTGGGTCAACGGCCTTGAGAAACACACGCTCTCAAAGCTGGAAAAAGGCGTCATTACCGCGCATCTGGGCCTCGGCACGCTGGCCGCCGTCGGCCTCTGCCTGTTTATCGGCTGGAGTCACAGCGACTACCTGCTTTACGCCGTCATCTTCGCGCTGCTCTGCGCGGGCATTGGCGCGCTGGGACTGAAGTATCCCACCCTCATCGTGCCCGTTTCCTGCGTCATGGTTCTTTTCGTGGCTTTCGCCAGCTTCCGCATGGGATCCACTCGTCCCGTGGTACAAAAAACGCCCCCCACATGTTCCCTTGAAGAGCTGCGCGGCCTGCCGAGACTGGCTGGTCTGCCATGCTATTCCTTCGATAATTTCAGTCCCACGGAGGAATGGGAAATAGGCAGAGACACCACAAAAATATCGTCTCTTGACGACGTGCCTCAACAACGTTTTCTTCTGCTCGACACCGACACCACGCCTCCCGACGTCGTGTCGCAGGGAAAAGTGCGCGTGGAGGAACGCTTTCTCGTGCAGACCAGCCGCAACGATTATCTGTTGCTTTTTATCGCGGACAAGCTGGACCAGTAACGAGCAGACGACGTTCTTTTCCGCTCGTCAATAAAAAACGGTTCTCCTTCCATTTTCCAGACGTTGATAACGCAAAAGGCCGTCTTTCCTTTCCAGAAGACGGCCTTTTCGTATAAGTTTTGCTTCTTCAGCGATACTTTTCCTCGCGTCACGGCGTTGTCTTAACAACAACGCCCAAGCGACCACGCTCGCAAAAGACGCGGGAGAAAACTTCCCCCGCGCGTCGTTTACTTGGAGGCGGCGTCGGCAAGAGCGGCCACGGCGGGCAGAGTCTTGCCTTCCAGCACTTCGAGGAACGCGCCGCCGCCGGTGGAGAGATACCCCATCTTGGAAGCCACGCCGAAGGATTCCACAGCGGCCACGGTATCGCCGCCGCAGACCAGGGTGTACGCCTTGGAATCGGCAAGGATGTCGGCAAGCGCGCGGCTTCCCTTGTCGAAGGGCACGGTTTCAAACGCGCCCACAGGGCCGTTCCACACAATGGTGCGGGCGTCGGCCAGAATCTTCGCGTAGGCTTCCACGGTTTCTTCGCCGATATCGAACGCACAGTCTTCTGCGGAAAGTTCGGACACCTTCTTGGTCACGGCTTCGGAGGCGCGTTCAAAGCTGGGAGCCACCACCACGTCGGTGGGCAGGGGCAGCAGCACGTTGCGTTCCTTGGCCATGTCGATAAGACGCTTGGCTTCGGGAATGAGATCCTTTTCCACAAGAGAGGAACCCATGTTGTAACCGGCAGCTTCCAGGAAGGTGTTGGCAATGCCGCCGCCCACGATGAGGCCGTCCACATGCTTGAGCAGGTTTTCCAGCACGGTGAGCTTGGTGGACACCTTGGAGCCGCCGATGATGGCAAAGAGCGGACGTTCGGGATTGTCGAGGAGCTTGGTGGCGGCTTCCATTTCCGCGAACATGAGGGGACCGGCCACGGCCACGGGGGCCTTGCGCAGGGCGCCTTCGGTGGAAGCCTGAGCGCGATGGGCCGCGCCGAAGGCGTCCATCACGTAGATGTCGCCCATGGCGGCGTACTTGGCGGCGAGTTCTTCGTTATTCTTCTTTTCGCCCTTGAAGAAACGAACGTTTTCACACAGGACGACCTGTCCAGGCTTACATTCCACGCCCTTGAGAGGTTCGGCGCAGAACTCCACAGGCATGCCGAGCAGCTTGCTCATGTGCGCGGCCACGGGCCGCAGAGAAAACTGCTCTTCAAACACGCCCTCGGTGGGACGGCCGAGATGCGCGAGCAGAATGACGCCCGCGCCCGCGTCCAGAGCCTTGCGGATGGTGGGCAGCACGGCGCGGATGCGCTTATCGCTGGTAATGACGCCATCGTGGATGGGAACATTCACGTCCACGCGCATGACAACGCGCTTTCCCTTCATGTCCACATCGTTCATGGTCAATGCTTTCATCGGTTTTCTCCTTTCCTTACAGCAGCTCAAGAGCCTGCTGCACAATGTTTTCTACCGTAAAGCCAAACTTAGGGAACAGTTTTCCCGCCGGAGCGGAAGCTCCAAATGTTCCCATACCGACGACGCGACCGTCAAGTCCCACATATTTCCACCACCACGCGGCGGTCTGCGCTTCCACGGCCACGCGGGCGCGCACGGAAGAAGGAAGGACGGATTCGCGGTAGGCGGAGTCCTGACGGTCGAACACCTCGCAGGAAGGCATGGAGACCACGCGCACGCGGCGACCTTCCGCCGCGAGCTTTTCAGCGGCCTGCACGGCAAGCTGCACTTCGGAACCCGTGGCAATGTAAATGAGTTCCGGCTCGCCTTCGCAGTCTCTGAGCACATAACCGCCGCGGCGGATCGCCGCCACCTGTTCTTCGCTGCGACTCTGCTGCGGCAGGCTCTGACGGCTCATCACAAGACAGACGGGACCGTCCTTGTATTCCACGGCCGCGGTCCAGGCCACAGCCGCTTCCGTACTGTCGCAAGGACGCCAGACCTGCACGCCGGGCGTCATGCGCAGCGCGGCGATCTGCTCCACGGGCTGGTGAGTGGGGCCGTCTTCGCCCACGCCGATGGAATCATGCGTGAGCACCCAGATGACGCGGATCTTCATGAGCGCGGCGGAACGGATGACGCTCTTGGCGTAATCGGAAAACACAAAGAACGTGCCCGCGTACGGAATGAATCCGCCGTGCAGCTTGAGACCGTTCATGATCGCTCCCATGCCGAATTCACGCACGCCGTAACGGATATAGTTGCCGGAGTAATCGGACACATCCAGCGTTTTCGCGTTCTTGTGCTCGGTGCCCACGGATCCGCTGAGGTCCGCCGAACCGCCCACGAGTTCCGGCAGAACAGGCGCGATGACATTGAGAACGTTCTTGCCCGCGACGCGGGTAGCGATATCCTTGGTTTCGGCCATGGCGTTCGCCACGGCTTCCCGGGCCGCGGCAGGCCATGCGGCGGGCAGCTCTCCGGCCATGCGGCGACGGAATTCCGCGGCCAGTTCGGGATAGGCCTCGGCGTAGGCGGCAAACATGTCTTCCCAGGCCTTCTGCGCGGCCGCGCCCTTTTCGCGGGCGTCCCACGCGGCGCGGATGTCTTCAGGCACGGTGAAAGGTTCGGCGGTCCAGCCCATGGCGGCCCGAGCCGCCGCGGCTTCCTCCGCGCCAAGGGGCGCGCCGTGACAAGAGGCCGTTCCGGCCTTGGTGGGAGCGAAGCGTCCGATCACCGTCTTGCAGCAGATGAGAGAAGGCTTGTCCGTCACAGCCATGGCCTGGCGGATAGCCATGTCCAGAGCCTCGCTGTCGTGACCGTCAACGCCGCGCACCACATGCCAGCCCATGGCTTCAAAACGGGCGGGCGTGTCATCGGTGAACCATCCTTCCACCTTGCCGTCTATGGAGATGTCGTTATCGTCGTAGAAGGCGATAAGACGACCGAGCTTCCATGTGCCGGCAAGAGAACAGGATTCCTGCGACACCCCTTCCATGAGGCAGCCGTCGCCGAGAAACACCCAGGTATAGTGATCCATGATGGGGAAGCCGTCACGGTTGAAGGCGCGCGCCATCATGCATTCGGCAAGAGCCATGCCCACGGCCGTGGCAATGCCCTGACCGAGAGGTCCGGTGGTCATTTCCACGCCGGGCGTCACGCCGAATTCGGGATGGCCGGGAGTCTTGGCTCCGAGCTGGCGGAAATTGCGGATATCGTCCATGGACAGATCATATCCGGTAAGATGCAGCAACGCATAGAGCAGCATGGAAGCATGACCGTTGGAAAGCACGAAACGGTCGCGATTGGGCCATGCGGGATCGGCAGGATTATGCTTCAGAAAACCGCGCCACAGGGCTTCGGCCATGTCGGCCATGCCGAGAGGCGCGCCGGGATGGCCGGATTTGGCTTTCTCGATGGCGTCGATGGAAAGGGCGCGGATAGCATTGGCAAGTTCTGCGCGAGTAGGCATAAAGGCTGTCTCCTTGGAGGTATGTCAAAAAAATCAGCGGGCCGCGGCCGCCATGAAGGCGGCGAGACGTTCGTCGAAGGGCGGATGGCCGAAAAACGCGGAACCGGAAACAAGCACGTCTGCGCCCGCTTCCACCAGAGCTCCGGTATTTTCGAGATTCACGCCGCCGTCGACCTGAATAAGACAGTCCGTCCGTCCCGCGGCGTCGAGTTTTGCCCGCAGTTCCGCGACCTTGCGAAGCGTGACGGGCAGAAATTTCTGGCCCCCGAAACCGGGGTTCACGCTCATGACGAGCACCATGTCCACATCGTCCATCACATAATCAAGCGACGAAAGCGGCGTGGCGGGATTAAGCGCGGCTCCCGCCTTCATGCCGAGACGACGTATCTCCGCAAGCGTGCGCTGAAGATGAACCGTGGATTCCACATGAACCACGAGCATATCCGCGCCCGCCGCTTTAAAATCGGCCAGATAGCGTTCCGGTCGATCAATCATGAGATGGACGTCAAAAAAAAGACCCGACGCCGGGCGCAGGCCTTTGATGACGTGCTGTCCAAAGGTGATGTTGGGCACGAAATGTCCGTCCATCACGTCCCAATGCACCCACTTCACCCCCGCGGATTGCAGAGTTCCGAGGGTTTCGGCCAGAGTTCCGCAATCGGCGGAAAGAAGCGAAGGCGAAAGAATCATGAACGGTTCTCCTTGGGATTGTTGATGGTAAGAAGCGCGCGTATTTCCACAAGTTCCTTCAACGCGTCGGCAAGCGTCTTTCTCGCGTCCCCGTCGGCAACGGAAGGACGGGCGGCAAGGGACTCAGTCAAGCCGGGCATGGATTCTCCGGCCAGCACGCGACGGGCGCCTTCTATGGTCATGCCCTGTTCATGAAGCAGGGAACGAATATTACGCAGCAGTTCCATGTCGCTTTCCGAATACAGCCGCTGCCCCTTGGGCGTTCGGATGGGATGGAGTCCGGGAAACTCCCCTTCCCAGAACCGAAGCACGCTGGTCTGAAGGTTCAGCGCGCGGGCGGCCTCGCCGATGCGGTACACCCGTCCGGACTGCGGCTTTTTCCTGTGCATGTTCCCTTCCTTGGTCTGCGATCTGAAAAAATGGCACTGCAAATACTTCTGATCGATCACGGGGCTCTCCGCAATAAAAAGAGAAACGGCTTAACGACCGATGTCCGTGTCCACCCCGATAGTCACCCTTTCCCGAAAAAATTTCCAGAAAAAAAACAGTGAGGCAGCGCCACCTTCGCGACTTCGTTCCTCAGTATGGCATGCGACTGAGGCAATATGATGTCAGTCAGCCTTCTTTTCCGCTTCTCAAACGTCTTCAGGCAATCGACGCCCGTCAGACGCAACGCCGATGGACGCGCGCAACGGCACCGCCTCCCCCCTTCCCCAGGCCTTCGCCCCGGGACAACCGGCGCGCTCTTCGCGTCGCGCAACGAGACGCCTCGAATCTATTCTCCGCCGTCCAGGGAAAGAGCCGACCGTTTCGCCTCCAGCTCGGAAATCTGAGCTTCCAGCGCGCCCAGGGCTTCCAGCTCCTTTTCGGAACGTTCCTGAAGTTCGTGAAACTCCTTGAGAAGCTCCGTCGCTCTGGCTCCGTCGGCGTAAACGGCGGGATCGGCCAGCAGCCCTTCCACTTCTTCCTGTCTGGCCAGCGCGGCCTCAAGAGCTTTTTCCTGCTCCGCGTAGCGCGCCTGAAGGGGTTTCAGCTGCTTGTAGAGAGCGTTGCGCTGTTCGGCCTGTTCCCGCTTCAGCTTCTTGAGATCCTCGCGGGACATCCCCGATCCGAGCCCCGGCTTTCCCGCGGCGGCAGCGGTCGCGGAAGACGGCGCGGACGCCACGCTCTCCTGTCTGGACGCCACGCGCGCCGCGCGACGGGCCGCGTCGTACTGCGCGAACCCTTCCTTGTAGACCGTGATGCCCTTGTCATCCACGGCCCATATTTCGTCCACGGCCTCGGTCAGAAGATGACGGTCATGAGCCACCACGAGAAGCGTGCCGTCAAAGGCTTCCAGAGCTTCCACCAACGCGTCGCGGCTTTCCAGATCCAGATGGTTGGTCGGCTCGTCGAGCACGAGGAAATTGCAACGGCGCAGGAACAACAACGCGAGAACCAGTCGGCTGCGCTCGCCGCCGGAAAGGGAATCGATGGATCGATCGAAGTACCCCTGGCCGAGCATGAAAAGTCCCAGCACGCTCATGAGCTCCTCTTCCGAGGTGTGCGGGTCGGAAAGACGGCGCATTTCGCCAAGCACCGTGCCGCCGAGATCCAGCGTTTCCGCCTGCTGCTGGCTGTAGTATCCCATGCGCGTGGTGGACCCCATGGTCAAAACGCCGCCCGTGCGGGCCAGCTTGCCCGCAATGATCTTGAGCAACGTGGATTTGCCGCAGCCATTGTGCCCCACGAGACCCACGCGCTGACCGCGAAACAGCGAAAACGTCAGCGGCGGCCACAGCACGGTGCCGTCAGGAAAATGAAAGGCCAGATCGGCCGCGGAAAGCACCACCTTCTCCGAAGGCGCGGCCTCGGGCCACTTGAACGACAGTTCGCGCCTCTTGGGTTCCGGCTTGTACTGTTCCAGTTCCTTTTCCAGCTTTTTCGCCTGCTTCTGACGTGAGCCAGCCTGGCGGGCCTTGGTGGCCTTGGCCTTGAAGCGACGCACGAAATCCATCTTGTGCGCCAGCTCGTCGGCGATCTGCTTGGCCTCCCGTTCGCGCTGCTCCTCAATCTCCTCCTGAAGCTCCAGGAACTTGGTGTAGGAACATTTGCGGAAAATGGGCTTGGACGCGCCGAGATACAGCACGTGCGTGCCCACATGATCCATGAACACGCGATCGTGCGCCACGAAAACCAGAATTCCCTTGAATTCCATCAGGAACTCTTCCAGCCATTCCACGGCCTCGAGATCCAAATGGTTGGTCGGTTCGTCGAGAAAGAGCACGTCCGCGCCCGCGGTGAGAACGCGGGCGAGTTTGGCGCGTTCCCGCCAGCCGCCGGAAAGCTGCCGTATGGGGAGAGTCCATTTTTCCTTCGAAAAACCAAGCCCGGAAAGCACCGTCTGCGCCCGCTGTTCAGGATTATATCCATACCGCGTTTCCAGATCGTGCTGGCGCGCCATGAGACGGTTCATGGTCGCCTCATCGCCGGCGGCCTGCGCCTGTTCCCATTCCCGCCAGAAATCTCCCCAGTCGGGCAACGCGGCCTGCACCCATTCCAGCAACGGAACGTCCAGCGTCTTTTCGTCCAGTATCTGCTCCACGTAGCCCACGCGGCACTCGCGAGGTATGATGACGCGGCCGCCGTCGGGCGCGGCCACTCCGGCAAGCATGCGCAGCAACGTGGACTTGCCCGTGCCGTTGGGACCGCATACGCAAAGACGCATGCCGTCCACGATATCCAGCGAAAAATCATGGAAAATATCGCGGCCGCCGTAAGACTTGGAAAGATTCTGAATGGTAATGTTCATGACAATGCGTCCGGGGAACGCTCCCCGTCTTGTGGTGACGAAAGACCGGACTCCGACCCGTTAAAATCTCGCGGGACGCAGTCCGGCTCCTGCAACATCGTTTCGCTAAACGTCGTAGTCCACGCTTTCGGGATCTTCTCCGCGCGCGGCGGCGAGACGGGCCTGACGAGCGGCTTCCTGCTTGCGCTCCCGGGTTCCCAGCGGAATAAGGGCGTCCCAGTCCGCGCTGCGTTCCTGGATTCTCGTGAACACCAGAAACGCGGTATGCGCGCTCATGCGGTCCGCGGGACGCAGTCTTCCAGGGACGACCTTCCACGGCCGAACGAGGATCTCGCAGACCTCGGTTTCCTCGAAAGGCTCTATTTCCAGAGCCTTGATGAGTTCCGACACCTGCTCCACCGTGGGAAGCAGGAACGCGATGGGCGCGCCGGGAGTCAAGGCTTCACGCGCGGCGTCAAGATACTCCCACGGAGTGCGCACGTCGAGGAACAGCGCGTCGCCCTTCTGACCGTTGAGCACGTCGGGATCGTCGACACCGAAGCCGTTGGCGATGTCCCGCAGATGGAAGGTCACGTTGTCCCCCACGCCGGCCCATGCCAGATTGCGTTTCGCCAGCTTATGAAACTCCTCGCGAGCCTCAAAACTGTGCACGCGCCCGTTGGGTCCGGAAAACCACGACAACGCGAGCGTGAAACCGCCGGAACCGGAGCCGGCCTCGAGAATCGTGCGCCCGTTGCCCACGCCGAGCTTGAAGCAGATCAACCCCATGTCCTTGGGATACATGATCTGCGTCTGCCTCTTGATGCCCATGACAAGATCATAGAGCTGAGGCTTCTCAAGTCGGAAAGGAACGCCGAGAGCGGTGCGCACTTCGGTGCCGAAATCGGCGGCCGCCACATCGGCCGCGCGCATGACGCCGTCCTGCGTGTGCAGATCGTGACCTTCCTCGATGCGGTAAATATGCCGCTTGCCGCGGGGAGACGCCAGAATGACGAGATCGCCGTACTGAGGCATAAGAGTTTCCTGTTACATGAGATGGTTGAAGAAATAATCGTACAAACGCCGCAGAAAAAGAGCCATGCCCACAAGCGAGGCCTGATCGGGCTCCCGGCCGGCTCTGGAAAACACGTCCCGCGCCGTGGGCGTAAAGTCTTCATCGCCGCGTTCAGGCAGAAAACGGGCAACGTCGCGCACGAGCACCATGTAGGCGTCAGCGTCCTTCAATGTCGGCCAGAGCGTCTCAAGATAGCGTTCATAGGCTTCGTCGCACTGATCGGGCATGGCCCTGCGCAGCGCCAGACGCCACAGTCCCGCGCACAGAGCCGTAAACACCGGCCGCATCCTTCGCTTATCGGAAAAGGCAAGCCGACCGATGCCGAGGATGCGAAGAAATTCGGCGTAATCCGTTTCCGCAAGCAGGGCTTCGAATGTTCGCTCCAGGGATTCTGGATCGGCATTGCCCGCCTGCGGATCGACCACCGTGTCGAGTACGCGCACCGCTCTACTCCGTATCGCCCGCCTGCGAAGAATTGTCGAGGCTCTGTCCGCCCTCCTCCGCTCCTTCCGCGGAAGCGCGACGGCGGGAACGACGGCGCGGACGACGCTTGCGCCCCTCGCCTTCCGGGGCGGGTTCGGAAGAAGACGTCACCTCAGCCTCCGGAGCTTCGGAAACGGCTTCCGGCTCTCCGCGACGATCCTTTCTGCGCTTGCGGTTCCGGGAACGGGGCTTTTCCTCGCCCTCTCCCTCGGACGCGGCTTCAACCTTGTCCCGACTTTTGCCGCGGCGCGAAGAACGGCGTTCATTCTCCCGTTCGGCGCGGGGACGAGGCAGCGTCTGCTCCATGCCGAGGCTGCGCTGATAATCGGCGTCCATGAGCAGGGCCAGCAACATGAGCTGATCTTCATCGTCGCTCTGGGCCAGTTCCTTCACAAGGGAAAGATAGCGGCGGGCGCGTTCCAGCTGAAGCCCGGTGCAGGCTCTGCGGCGAGCGTCGAGCAACGCGGTTTCCCGACGTCCTGCGGCGACGGCCACCTCTTCATCCGTAGGATTGGCCAGAGGCGTCAGGTCGATGCGATAGAAAGAGGCGATGCGCTGAAGCTCCATCTTTTCCATGATATCCACCAGGGAAATCACCGTGCCCGCGGCGCCGGCACGACCGGTGCGGCCCGCGCGATGAATGTAGGACTCGCGGTCTTCCGGCGGTTCATAGAGAAACACGTGCGAAAGCGCGGGAATGTCTATGCCTCGGGCGGCCACGTCCGTGGCCACGAGGAGACGCACCTTGCCTTCGCGCAGACGGGCAAGCACTTCTTCACGTTTGTTCTGGGAAAGATCGGCGGAAAGCTCGTCAGCGTTGTAACCAAAGCCCTTGAGCACGGCGGTGACGTAATGCACATTGGACTTCGTGTTGCAGAAAATGATGGCCGACGTGGGATTCTCGGTTTCCATGAGGCGCACCAGCGTGCGATCCTTGTCCATGCGGCCGCACTCCACATAGAGATGCTGAATGGTGGCCACATGCACCTGTCCCTGAGACAGGCTGAGCATCTGCGGCTCGCGCAGAAATTCTCCGGCCAGATTGAGCACATGCTGAGGATACGTAGCGGAAAAAAGCGCGGCGAGAAGCGGACGCGACGGCAGATAACGCTGAATCTCCTTCATATCGGGATAAAAGCCGATGGAGAGCATGCGATCCGCCTCATCGAAGATAAGCGCGCGCAAGGCGTCCAGGGAAAGCGTGCGGCGCAGAAGATGGTCAAGCACGCGACCGGGAGTGCCCACAATAACCTGCACGCCGGCGCGCAGGGCCTCCAGCTGACGGCCATAGCCCACGCCGCCGTAAAGAGCGGCCACGGAAATCCCCGCGTCCTCAAAAAGCGTGCGGGCCTCGTGCTCCACCTGACTGGCCAGTTCGCGCGTGGGCGCGAGAATGAGAGCCTGCGGCTTTTTTTCTTCGGGATCAAGCAGGGAAAGAAGCGGCAACAGATAGGCGCCGGTCTTGCCGCTGCCCGTGCGAGACTGCACCATGATGTCCCGCCCGGCCATGAGATACGGCAGAGCGTGCGCCTGCACGGGCATGAGGCGCGTCCATCCCGCGCGGGCGCAGGCCTGCCGCATGACTTCGGGCAGATCTTCCAGCGCGCAGGGAGGAAGAGAATTTTCGGGAGCGGTTATCTGCAGCTCCTCGTCATTGCTGATGGTATCCGACATACGCGAATCCTGATAAAAAGAGAAAAAATAAAATAACTCTGAGAAAACGGAGTATCATAGCCGATTCTTTGACGGTTGCCAAGAGCGACGTTTTTCCTCGTCCGGGCCGGCTCCTCCCGCCGCGCCACGGCAAAGGACGCCCCCGGCCCTCTTCTCCGACGCCATCCTCCCGCGACATGACGAGACGCGCGGCTCATGTCGCCTTTGCGGACATCAAGAGCCCGTCGCCGGAACACGCCGACGTCGGGCTCTTATATCGCATCGCTGCGGATCCGCTCGCCGCTCCAAGACGGCACGCGGCCGATTTTTGAAACGGCTACAGTTTATTCTGGGAGATGACCTGCTTGGCGCGCGTGGCTTCCGGAGCTTTGGGGAATTTGCGCACCAGTTCGTTCAAACGCTGCTTGGCCGCCGCCTTCTTGTTGAGCTGGAGGAAAGACATGCCCTGCTTCAGATAGGAAGCCGGAGCCTTCACGCTGTTGGGATAGCCGGAAATCACGTTTTCATAGGCCAGCGCGGCCTCAGCGTAATTCTTGAGCTGATACTGGCATTCTCCCTGCCAGAACCACGCGTTGGATACCAGCTTGTTCTTGGGGTACGTTTTGGTGAAATCGCTGAACGAACGCAGAGCCGCCTGATACTGACGGGAATTGAAAGACTTCATGCCGTTGTCGTACAAAGCCTGGGCCATGTCCACGTTGGCCTGAGGCTGCGCGGCCGGCGCGGCCGGAACAAGCGCGGGAGCGACCGACGCGGCGTTGACGGCAGGCTGCGCGACGGGCACGGTTCCGTCGATTCCCGGCACGCCGGGCTGGGCGTTGGGATCGGCGCCGAGCTGAAGGTCAAGCGCCATCTGGCTTTCCAAAAGATGCAGGGCGCGATCGTGAACGGCCAGAGTGTCGGCCATTTTCTGCGCGCCGCCCGCGCGCTGCAACGCATAGTTGAGCGTGTCGACCTGACCGCGCAGCTCCGAAATTTCCTGACGCATTTCCATGAGCTGAGACCAGCTGTCGGCCTGGTTGGTCTGACTGCTGCTCACCTGGCGGTTTATCTGATTAACCTGGGCCTGAAGCGCGTTATGCTCGCTGGTCGTCACGCACGCCGTCAGCATCAGAGGCAGGGACAACAAAGCGATAGTGCGACCCCATGTGAAAAGTTCCATAACCTTTTCTCCCGAATGATGAGGACGCGGGCCGGGCCCGCCCCCGTTGCTGGAAAGCTCCCTTGACAAAAACACACGGCCGAACCGGCCGGCCCCTCGTCGCGGAGCTCTCGTCCTACGCTTGTCACGCGTCACGGCTTCCGAACGTCGTCGGGGCAGCCGAACGACCAGTCATCGACACCCGCGCGCGACGTTTTTTCGGCGACCGAAGAACGAACGTTCCGTTTCTCCGTCACCGACGCCGAAGACGCGGAAATTTCCGCCGCGCCGCTTTCCACCGGCGTGGACTCGGAAAGCGGAGCCGCCGAAGGAACATTTTCGCTCTCCGGCGACGCGTCGACCGCCGCGGCCTTTTCCTCCGCAGCGCGCGCCCGCTCCGCTTCGATTCTGGCGCGGATATCCACCTTTTCCTTGCTGGCGTGCCTTCTGCCCACAAAGTAGTAGGCAAGGCCGCCCAGACAGGGAATGAACACGCACGCCATCATCCAGCGATACTTTTCCTTGGGCGTGGGAAAGTCGTGATACATGGCGTGTTTCAGAGCCCACATGTTCGGCAGAGCCGGAACGATGAGCATAAGCAGCTGTTCGCTGCTGAGATCCGAAATAAGCACGGCTATTTTCCCCCGTCGTCTTCACGCCCCTGCCGAAGAAGCACGACGCCGGCAAGGAGCACGCCCAGACAGATGGCGATATCGGCCACGTTGAACGCCGGCCAATGCCACTGTCCCCAGTACACGTCCAGAAAATCGGTCACGGCGCGGCTGCGCACGCGGTCTATAAGGTTGCCCGCGGCTCCGCCGAGAATACTGCCCAAACCGACGAACAGCGCGCAACTGTACGGCGAGGTGCGCGCGATATGCACGATCACGCCGGCCACAAGCAGCGCCGCCGCCAGAAACAGCCAGAACTGCCAGTCGGTCTCCGCGCTGTTCAGAAAACCGAAGGCCGCGCCGCGGTTGAGCACATGCACGATGTTGAAACAGCCGTCAATGACGCTGAACCCGCTTCCCACGGCAAGCCGGGCCGTTATGGCCGCCTTGGTGAGCTGGTCCAGCGCAAGCCAGACCAGCGCCACCGAAAAGACGACGATATGGCGGTTCACCGCCCTTTTCACTCTTGTTCTCCGGCCTCTTTGGCCTTGAGTTCCTTCATGACCGCCGCGCAGCGCGGGCACAGCGTGGGATATTCAGGATCCGTGCCGAGTTCCTCGGAGTACATCCAGCAACGTTCGCATTTTTCGCCGCCGGCCTTCTTCACGCGCACGGCCAGACCGGGACATTCGTCAAGCTGCGCGGTGGCCAGAGCGTCCACCGGCGCGTCCTTGAAGTTCGCGAGGTCCAGCTGGGACACGATGCACACCGAACGCATGTCGGCTCCGCTGTCGGCGATGGCGGCGCGGAGCTTGTCATCCACATACAAAGTGACGTGCGTGTCGAGCGCATGGCCGATGACGCCTTCCTTGCGGAGAGGTTCAATGGCGCGGGTAACGCCGGCGCGGATATCCATCACCATTTCCCACGCTCCGCGCTCGTCGTCGGAAAGACGGAACTTCGTCACGTCCTTGGGCGGCAGAGCGAACACCGTAACCACGGGCTTGCCTTCGGCGTCCACGGGCTTCAGGGCGTCGGGAATGTGACGGAACACCTCTTCAGCCGTAAAGCTCATGATGGGAGCCATGTCGCGCAGCATGATGAGCAGCATGTGATACAGCGCGCTCTGAGCCGAACGACGCTCCGCGCTGTCGGGCAGCGAGGAATACAGGCGATCCTTGAGCACGTCGAGATAGAACGCCGAAAGATCCGTGGCGCACAGACCGTGCAGTCCCTGGAAAACCTTATGGAATTCGTATTCCTGATACGCCGTTTCGGCGGATTCGTGGAAGGCGGCCACCAGGCTGAGCGCGTAGCGGTCCAGCGGCTTCATGCTGGCAAAGGGCACGAGATCAGCGGGCGTAAGATCGTGAATGCTTCCCAGAAGATACCGGCAAGTGTTGCGGATGCGACGATACGCGTCCACCAGACGCTTCATGATTTCTTCGGAATAGCGGATATCCTCGCGGTAATCCACAGAAGCCACCCAGAGACGAAGCAGTTCCGCGCCGTACTTGTCAATGACTTCCTGCGGAGCCACCACGTTGCCGACGGACTTGGACATCTTGCGGCCCGCGCCGTCCACCACATACCCGTGCGTGAGTACGGCCTTGTAAGGCGGAATGTCGCGAGTGCCCACGGCCACGAGAAGCGAACTGTGGAACCAGCCGCGGTGCTGATCCGAACCTTCAAGGTACAGATCGGCGGGCACGCGCCCTTCGGGACGCTTCTCCATCACCGCGGCGAAACTGGTGCCGGAGTCGAACCACACGTCGAGAATGTCGTCTTCCTTTTCCCAGTGCTTGCCGCCGCAATGCGGGCAGGTAAGACCGGCGGGAGCGATTTCGTCCACGTCATGTTCATACCAGTAGTCACAGCCCGTAGGATGCGTGGCGAAACGCGAAGCGATATCGCGCATCCAGGCCGGATCGTTCCACACCTCGCCGCAGTCCTTGCAGATAAGGGCGAGAATGGGCACGCCCCACATGCGCTGACGGGAAATGCACCAGTCGGGACGCGATTCCACCATGTTGTAGATGCGCCCCTGTCCCCAGGCGGGAATCCACTTCACCTTGTTCTGAATGGCGTCCAGGGCCTTGCCGCGCAGATTGTTGGGTTCCATGCCGATGAACCACTGCGTGGTGGCGCGGAAAATAACGGGATTCTTGCAGCGCCAGCAGCAGGGATAGGAATGGGTGATGTCCTGACGGGCCAGCAGATGGCCCAGTTCCTGCACCTTGGCGATAACGGCGGGATTGGCGTCAAAGACCTGCATGCCCGCAAAAAATTCCACGGTGGGAAGGAAACGACCTTCGTCATCGAGAGGCGAGTACACGTCGAGCCCGTACTTCATGCCCACTTCATAGTCCTCGCGGCCGTGGCCGGGAGCGGTATGGACGCAGCCCGTGCCGGCGTCGAGAGTGACATGCTCGCCGTTGATGATGAGCGACGGACGATCAATGAAAGGATGGCGGGCTTCAAGACGTTCCAGCTTGTCGCCGGTGGTCTCGCCGAGCACGGTGTAGTCGGTCCAGCCGAAGATCTTGGCGCAGCTCTCCACAAGTTCGGAAGCCAGAATGTACTGACTGCCGCCGGTTTCCACCAGAGCATAACGAAATTCGGGATGCACGCACACGGCCAGGTTGCTCGGCAGCGTCCAGGGCGTGGTGGTCCAGATCACGATATAGGCGCGGGAAACGTCGGCCTGCGGGAACACGTCCTTCAGCTTCGGATCGGGAAGCGGAAAACGCACGTAAATGGAAGGAGAGGAAAGATCGCGATATTCCACTTCGGCTTCGGCGAGGGCCGTCTTGCAGTGGCAGCACCAGTAGATGGGCTTCTTGCTGCGAACTACGCCCTTGCGTTCCACAAAGGTGGCCAGTTCCGCGGCGGTCACGGCTTCGTAGGCCGGATCCATGGACATGTACGGATGTTCCCAGTCTCCGAGCACGCCGAGACGCTTGAATTCCTTGCGCTGAATGTCGAGGAACTTCTGGGCGTACTGACGGCAACGCTTGCGAATGACGTGCGCGGGCAGATCCTTCTTCTTGTCGCCGAGTTCCAGTTCCACATTGTGCTCGATGGGCAGACCATGGCAGTCCCAACCGGGGATATAGCCGGTCTTCCAGCCCATGAGGTTGCGGGACTTGATGATCATGTCCTTGAGAATCTTGTTCAGGGCCGTGCCCAGATGAATATGTCCGTTGGCGTAGGGCGGGCCGTCGTGCAGCACGAATTCGCCGCGCGAGCCGGAAGCGTCCTGCATGCGCTGGAACACATTGTTTTCTTCCCAGAACTTCAGCATTTCCGGTTCCTTCTGAACCAGATTCGCCTTCATGGGGAAACCGGTGACGGGCAGATTCAGCGTTTTCTTATATTCAGCCATGAGGCTTTTCCTCCGGGCGCTGGCGCGCCATGGTATTCCTTGCGGGGCATGCGGTCAGAGACCGCTCTCCGAAAGCAGTCGAAAAAGGTATGTTTTCCCGCGTCGGGCTCAAATGTCAAGCCTAATTTCCCACAAACGGAACGACGCGCGCGACTCGGCTTCGCCGACGCGTCCTTCCGCCGAAAAGAAAATATTATTCCGCTTTTCCGCAAGCCGTGCTATCTGTGCCCCAAAAAAGAAAAACGTAAGGAGTCTTGCCATGTATCTCGGAGAAAAAGGACAGCGCGCCCTGCGGATTCTGCATATCATGGCCGCGTCCGCATGGCTGGGCAGCGTTCTCTGCGTGCTGGCTCTGGTTCACGCGGCTCCGCGCTGCGCCTCGGACGACGAGCTTTTCGGCATGCTCCGGGCGTCCGTCGGCATCAGCCAGTACGTGCTCGTTCCCGCGGGAGCCTTCGGCACCTTCTTCACCGGGCTGACCTATTCCCTGTGCACCTACCGGGGATTCGTCCGATACCCATGGGTGCTCTGCAAATGGATCCTTGCCGTCGGCATGACGGCGTTCGGCGTCGTCTGGCTGGGCCCATGGGCAGGTCAGGAATTGGACGATGTGCGCCAGTACGGCGCGGCGGCCTACGAACGTCCGGCCATCGCCGCCATGCATGCCCGCCGGGAACGCTGTTACGCCGCCTACGCGGGACTGCTGACGCTGTCCGTCGCGCTTGCCGTATGCAGACCGGGAGAAAAAATGCGTCGCGTCAGTCGCCGGATCGCTCCGCCATCCTTCTCAGAAAGTAGGAAAGTTCGCACAGCGTGAACGTCCTGTCTTCCCCGTCGCGCTTCGCCCCAGACAACCACGCGCCGTCGCCCTTGACGTTCACAAGAAAGGGCACATAGGGGCCGTTCTTCCGCCACCCGGACGGATAGGAAACCTCACTGCCATGATCCCCCCCAGAGCGCCAACAGCGCGCCGTCCGACAGGCGATCGTAAAAATCGGCGAGACAGGCGTCCACATAGTTTAGGGAAGCCACATATCGGGCAAACAGTCCTCCGCGCAGGCCGAACTGCGGCAGAGGATCCATGAAAGGTATGTGACTGCTCATGGTCACCACGAACACCGCGTCGCCCCTGCCCTCTTCCAGATACCTCGCCGCCGCGTCCAGCACATACTCGTCCGCGACATGCTCCATGGCGAGCCCGCTGACCGGATACCCCTCCTCGACCAGTTCCTCCTTGAAAAACGTTTCCTTGAATCCCATGAGCGCGTAGGCGTCGCGAAGATGAAACAGCTCTCCCTCCAAACCGTGAAACGTCGCCGGCCGACTTTCGGCGAGCGCGTGCGCGACGCTGTCGGGATAGTCCCGGATATAGGAATAATACATGACGTTCTGATCGGCGACCCGACCGTTGAGCATTTCGTAGTCCGTGTTGGACGAGCCGACCTTATGCGGCGCGAAGGCCTTGATCACCAGCGATTCCGGCAGCAGAGAACGCAGAAAAGGCATGACCGGTCTCTGGTTGACGTCCATGGCAAGCGCGGCGAAATCAAGACTTTCCACCTGAATCATCACCATGGGGCGCGAAGCGGGTGGCAAGGGGAACCCGCACCATGTTCCCTCGCCGCCCGCATGCGTTTCCAGAAAACGTTTTTGCGGATCCTCGCATCTCTTTTCGGCGTAGATCAGACTGGTGTCTCTGTACAGTCCGCTGAGCCATTCCCCCGCCCATGTGGCCAGATACCCCAGATGGCGGACGGACTCTCGGCTCCCTTCCTGCGAACGTCGGTCCAGAGCCGTTCGATGGGGACCATCATCCGTCCACAGACTGAGTATTCCCGCCCTTCCATGGCCCCAGAAAACGGTGACGGACAACGCCATGAGGCAACTTACGGCCGCCACGCCGCGCATCGACCACACGCGCGGCATGGCCTCATGCGGCACGGAGGACAGCCACAACAAAAACACTTCCGCGCCGAACGCCAGCGCGAGAAGAAAGAGAATATCCGCCTTGATAAAAACCAGCACCGAGCCGCCGAGAAAGGACAGGCCCTGCATGGAATGGTATATGGTGGAAAGCGTAAGCGTATTGTAGAAAAAACTGCCGTAATGCAGAATCACGGCACTGACCGCCGTCTGTCCCGCGAGAAAGACAAGGTACGCCCTTCGCGACAGCAGAGCGAGAGACAACGGCGTGAGAAAATCAATCGCCACCAGGGACGCCGTGACCGTTTTTTCGAAACTTTCCAGATTCAGAATATGGCTGATGGACAACGTCTGCACCAGCAAGGCTTCCACGCCGCTGACCATAACGGAAAGCAGCAGGAAAAAAAGCGCGAAACCTCCATATTTCACGGGCGATTCTGGAATGCGCATGATCCCTCCGAGTCCTCGCCCCATCATCAGGCCGCAGTCGGGTCGCGTCAACCGCTTCTAAAATAGAACCTTGTCTCTTCGCCAAGAATAAAAGAATCTTTTACGCATCGACAAACGACGTCCGCAATCTTGACGCTGCGCCCACCGCCTCGTATCGTGACCATAGAGCAGCAAGACGAGGAGGTTCTTTATGGACAAGCTCATCGTTCTCGGCACGGGAGCGGCCAACGCGCTGCGCTACTACAACACCTGTTTCATGCTTCAGGGGCCGCAGGGCGGTCTGCTGGTGGACGGAGGAGGCGGCAACGGCGTTCTTCTTCAGCTGGAAAAAGCCGGCCTTTCCCTCCTCGATCTGAAAGACATCTTCGTCACCCACGAGCACATCGATCATTCGCTCGGCGTCATCTGGATCGCGCGCATGGTCTCCTCGCTCTTTCTGCGGGAAAAACGCAGCGACATTCTGCGCATACACTGCCATACGCGCCTTTCGGAAAAGCTGCGCGCCATCTGCCAGTTCACGTTGAGCGAAAAACAGTTCTCCACCATTGGCACAAGCATCCGGTTCATGCCCGTCAAGGACGGCGAACAACGGTCCATAGCCGGGCACACGCTCACCTTTTTCAACACGCATTCCCGCAAGGCCGAACAATTCGGTTTCCACATGGAAAGCCCGGACGGTCAGCGCATCGTCTGCACCGGCGACGAACCCTGCCATCCCGCCTGCGGCCATTATCTGGCGGGAGCGGACTGGCTTCTGCACGAAGCCTTCTGTCTGGACGCGGACGCGAACGTGTTCCGGCCGCGACTCATAGGGCACGGCACCGTGCGTGAGGCCGCCCTTCTGGCCGGAAAACATCATGTGCGCAATCTCGTGCTCTGGCACACCGAAGACCGCACGCCGCCGGAACTGCGCCGGGAACGCTATACCGAAGAAGCGCGCCGCGCCTTCCGCGGCAACGTCTTCATTCCCGAAGATCTTGACGTCATTCCTCTGCGGTGAACGCGCATTAACGCAAAAGGGGGAGCTCAGGCTCCCCTTTTTTTACGGTCGTCTTAAGTCGGATTTCCCCGGCCAGAAGAATCCGACCTTGCTCGTCGAGCGGATCGAACATCCGCCAAAACGCGAACGGCATCCCTCGCGTCCGACCCGCGCTCCGTTGCCTACGCCGAACGCAAAAGCTCTCCGGCCGTCCTGCGGCAGGCAAACCACGCGGGCAAAAACGCGGCGAGGCACCCGCATCCCGCGGCCGCAAGGGCCGCCAGAACTTCCTTCATCGACAACGAGACCGTGAGCGCCACGCCCGTTTCCGTCTGAATCCACGCACTCGCCGCCGACGCCATAACATAGCCGAGTCCGAGACCGAGCAGGCAGCCGACGAACATGACGCCGGACACCATGAGCCAGACGCTCACGGCAAGAAAGCCATGCGACGCGCCGAGCGCACGCAACAAGGCCATGGCCCGCACGCGCATGGCCACGGCAAAGAAGCCGGAAACCAGCGCCGCGGCCAGAGCGGCCGCCTGCGCGCCGGACGCAAGCAAGAGCATGACGTCGTGCATCTGTTCCAACGTGCCGAAAAGCCGGGTGAGCACTTCGCCGGAAAACACGGCCTGCGTTTCCAGAGCGTTCATGGCCGCGCGAAGTTTGTAGGCGTCGGCCACGGTGACGGGCTTCGCCACCACCACGGAACAGCGACCTTCGCCCGCGCCGTTGCCGTGCATGCTCCACAACGACTCGATAGGAACGACGATGGCCCTGTCCCACGGCGTTCCCGTGGCGGGCATGCGTCCCACCACCCGAAATTCATGCGCATGAGCCCTGCCGCCGTTTTCGTCCAGCGCGGCCTCAGCCACGCTTCCGTGACTCGGCACAAAACTGTCGCCTTCCTTCAACGGAACGCCGGCCCCCACCACGGCTTCGTCGCTGTTCAAAAACATGCGGCCCGACGCCAGCGGCCGTTTACCGCCCAGCGTCACAAGTTCCGAAGACGTGCCCGCCAGCGGAAAATTCCTCCAGCGATCCCCAAAGGCCAGAGGCGCGGCCCAGCGCAACCCTCCATGAGCCTTCACGTTTTCCAGCGTTCCGAACGGCAGCAGGGGCAACGGTTCAGGACGAAGATATACCGCCCCCAGCACCAGATCCACCGCGCTGCCCTTGGCCCCTATGAGCAGATCGAACGCGTCGGCCGACTGGGCCATGCCGGAGCGGATGGAGCGTTCCATCATGGAAACGGCGGGACTCAGACTCCCGGCAAAGGCCAGCACCAGCGCCAACGCCAGCGCGCCGCCCCAGGAACGGCGAAACTCGCCTCGAAGAAAAAGAAATGGATTCATTCCAGATACCTCAAGCTCATGGCGTTTGCCGAGCCCCTATTTCACCTTCAACGCGTCATCCAGTCCGGAAAGCAGACGTCCGCGTTCCAGACGGAAACGCCTGTCCATTCTGCCGTGCATCACCTGCTCGTGCGTCACCACCAGCAGCGTGCACCCTTCCGATCGGGCCAGATCCACCAGTTCATCGGTCACGAGCTGCGCGTTGCTCCTATCCAGACTGGCCGTTGGTTCATCGGCCAGCAGCACCGACGGACGAAAAAGCACGGCCCTGGCCATGGCCACGCGCTGCTGTTCCCCGCGGGAAAACACGCCCGTGGATGCCTCAGTCCGACGTATGCCAAGCCGACGGAGCAGATCCCGCGCGCGATCCCGCAAATCCTCGGGAATGGAAAAATGACGGAATGTGGCGGGCAAAAGCACGTTTTCCATGGCGGACAGGTGGGGAAACAACTGAAAATCCTGAAATATCATGCCCACATGACGTCCGCGCCAGGCGTCACGACGCCCCTCCGGCATGACGGTCAGCTCGTCCTCGCCCCAGCGGATTTCGCAGCCCTGACAGGGGTCGGGCAACACAAGACCGCAAAGAAGGTTGAGCAGCGACGTCTTGCCGGAACCGGAATCTCCGTAAATGCCCACCAGCGCGCCGCCGGGCAAATCCAGTTCCGGAATGTCCAGCACGCGGCGCACGCCGCTCCCGTCCTGAACGCTGTAGCGGATATTCCGCAAATGAAGATCGTTATCCATGCTTCCTCACAGCTTATGGAAGGTGGCGTTCCGCAGGCGAAGCTGACTCACGAAGCCGGTGCGCTCATCCGTCCAGGAACCGACCTCCAGCTCGCCTTCCACCTCAATGACCGCGTTGTTCTGCACAAAACGCTGCTTTTCCGAGAGATACACCACCAGAATATTGTCCGGCCAGTCCGAATCGGATTGGCAGAACGGACACAACGCCACAGGCTCGCGGGTGAGAACAAAGAAATCCGCGTCCGCTTTCAGCGGCGGAGCCATGAATCCGCGAATGGAAATCCACTTTCCTTCGGAAGACAGCACCTTGTCGGAAAAACGCAGCCCCAGCGCGCCTCCTCCGCTGTACAATTCGTCGAAACTCAGACGCCGCTCCGTTCCGGCGTCGGCGACCTGGACGCCAAGAACAAAACAAAGCAGCACGGCCAGCCAACTTTTCATATCGTATTCCGTTGTGAAATGGGTTGGAACGCCAAAACGCTCTTCCCTCGCGAGGGCGCGTTATCCGCGCATGCTCCGGGAAGGACGGCGTCCGTTTCAAGAAAGGCGCCCCGAACATTCGGAGCGCCCGCTCATCGCAGAGGGGAGACCTACGCCTCCCCTCCCATCCTTCACCCTAGTTGCCGAGGGCCATGGCTTCCGCCATGATGCGGAAAATTTCCGTGCTGTTCATGAAACCGTGTATCTGATCGGCGTTCGGACCTCTCGCTCCCACCACCAGGTCGTCGATGGCGTGCACGCCCGTGGACTCGGTGCGGGGAAGATTGCCGGGCACAAACTGCGCTCCGGGCACATCCTTATACGCCGCGTTGGCGATATAGTGGCCGTTCTCATCCTTCACCGCGGGAACGAACGGGCCGTCCAGCTTGGGGCGATAGGTCTCGTAGTGATCGGGATAGTTGCCGATGAAGGCGGCAAGACGCTTGCTCACGTTCACGCTGTCGGGATAACCGTCGCCGTCGGCGTCCTTGTAGTTGGGATAACCGGCCGCGGCATAGATACCCACCTTGTCTCTCATCAGTTCGCCGGGCAGATTGTCGTCCACGGTGCCGATGATGCTCAGCGCGTGCGTGTGGTCGCCGGTGACGATAAGCAGCGTGTCGGGGTTGGCGTCGCAGAAGGCCTGCGCCTGCGCCACGACCTTGTCAAACATGATGGTGTCATAAATGGCGCGTTCCCAGTCCAGGGGATGCGTGTACTTATCCACGAGACCGGCTTCCAGCATCAGGAAGAATCCGTTGGGATTCTTGGAAAGCACCTTGAGCGCGGCGTTCATGGAATCGGTAAGGTCGGGCTGATCCGGGAACTTGGATACCGTTCCCTTCTTCAGCTGCTTGCGGTCGAGCGCGCCGTCAAGGTTGCCGGTATGGAACAGACCGAGAAGACGATCAGGCGTCTTTTCCATAACGTTCATGAGTTCCGTGCGCGTTGTGGCCAGCGCGTAACCGGCCTTGCGGAAATCTTCCACATAGTCCTTTTCATCCTTGCGCTTGGAACCGGGCACCGTGCGGGGCAGAAAATACGCGGAGCCGCCGCCGATGAGCACTTCAGGCCGTATGCCGGCGAACATGCCCACTATGGCCGCCTTTTCCGAACGCTTGCGGGTATGGGAAACCACGGAAGCGGGCGTGGCGTCTTCCACTTCGGCGTCGGAAACGATGCCAATGGACTTGTTGGTCTTGCGGCGAAGCAACTCGGCGATATTTTCCTGACGCGGATCGTCAAAAGGATCCTTGGTGCGGTCGGCGTACACGCCGATGGCGTTCACGCTGGACTTGTGACCGGTCATGTACGCGGACGCGGTATTGGCGGAGTCGGCGGCTATGGAATCCACGCTGCAGGTGCCGAGCATGCCTGTGTAAGGCAGCGTGTCCATGGAAAGATAACCATTGTACATGCCGTTGGTCACGCCCTTGGAAAGCAGTCGGGCTCCGGTGCGGTGACCCATGCTCAAACCGTCAGCGATAAGCAGAATAACGTTCTTGGCCTTAGCCTTTTCCGGCGTGCCGTACACGTCCCACGCCGCGCGCGCCTCTTCCTTGCCGTCCTTGGCGGTCACGGCGTACTTGCCGGGCTTCAGGGAAACGTTGCGCAGAAGAATGGCGGAACCCTTTCCTTCCTCGTTCTTGATGAATTCCGGCTTCGCGCCGAACACGTCGGCCACGCTCTTGCCGTTGATGCGCACGTCAATGTCGGACTGGCTGAGTTCGCGGTCGAATTCCACCTTGAAGTCGAATTTCGACGTACCCAGGAAACGCGCGGTATCCACGGGATAGATGGCCGGCGCGGCCTGAGCCGTGGCGGTCAGAAGCGCCATGCCCAGGCACAGCGGCATCATCACGGTAGCTTTCATAACTTCCTCCAGGTTTGTTTTCAGCTGTCGCCACTATGTCGAAAGCCTGTTTCTCCCCTGTGAAGTCGCCATAAATTATTTATGAAGAAAGAAGACGCGAATATGAAAAACTATGAAAGAAACATGACGTCGTTTTTCTCGACGACAACGACCTTCCCCTTTTTATGACGAGCCCTCGTCCGCTTCTGGAAAGCCCCAAAACGACGCGCGACTCTTTGCGAAAACAACGGACACCGCCTGTTTGAATAACGGATCCCCGACCTCTCCGACGCCGGAAAACGACGCGTTAACGCAAAAAGGGACGTCCCTTGCGGGACATCCCTTTTCTGGTATTCTTTCAGCATGGCGACCGGATGAACCGTTCCGCGCCCGTCCGCTTCTCCAACAGACATTTCTGTGGAGATCGACCCGACGTTTTGCGGTCGCTTCGCATTTCCCGAAGGAAACGCTCCGGCACGATACCGATATCAGCGTCTGGCCACGCGGATGCGGGCGATGGCCCGGGTCAACGCGAGCTCGGCGCGATGCACGTCCGTGTCAGGCTTGGGATCGGACAAACGCTGTTCAGCGCGAGCCTTGGCCTGTTCCGCTCTGTCCACGTCGATGTCGGCGGCCAGTTCGGCGGCTTCCGCCAGAATGGTCACCTTGTTGTCGGCAATCTGGGCAAAGCCTCCAGACACAAAGACCCATTTCGTCGCGCCGCCCTGACGGTAGTACAGGTCGCCAATCTTCAACGCGGAAAGCATGGCCGCGTGGGAAGGCATGAGACCGAACTGACCGTCCACGCCGCTTGCGCCCACATAGTCCACATCCGCCTGAAGCACAACCTTGTCGGGAGTGACGATATCGAGACGAAGACCTTCCATAGCGGTCTCCTCTTATGCCTGCTGACGCTTGTTGTACTTCTCAATGGCCATGTCGATGCTGCCTACGTTGAACACGTCGGTCTCGGAGAGATAGTCGTATTCGCCGTCGAGCAGGCCCTTGAAGCCCTTGATGGTATCTTCCAGTTTCACATACACGCCGGGGATGCCGGAGAACACTTCCGCCACATGGAACGGCTGAGACAGGAAGCGCTGGATGCGGCGAGCGCGGGCCACGGTCATCTTATCCTCGTCGGACAGTTCATCCATGCCGAGAATGGCGATGATGTCCTGAAGATCCTTATACTTCTGCAGCACCTGCTGCACGCGGCGGGCCACGGAATAATGTTCCGCGCCGACCACGTTGGGATCGAGGATGCGCGAGGTGGAGTCAAGCGGATCCACGGCCGGGTAGATGCCCAGTTCGGCAATGGAGCGGTTGAGCACCAGCGTGCCGTCAAGGTGCGCGAAGGTGGTGGCGGGAGCCGGGTCGGTAAGGTCGTCGGCGGGAACGTACACGGCCTGCACGGAGGTGATGGAACCCGCGGAGGTGGAAGTGATGCGTTCCTGGAGACCGCCGAGGTCGGTGCCCAGCGTGGGCTGATAACCCACGGCCGAAGGCATGCGGCCAAGCAGCGCGGACACTTCGGAGCCGGCCTGCGTAAAGCGGAAGATGTTGTCGATGAAGAGCAGCACGTCCTGGTGCTCTTCATCACGGAAGTACTCGGCGCAGGCCAGAGCGGTGAGGGCCACGCGGGCGCGGGCTCCCGGAGGTTCGTTCATCTGGCCGTAGACAAGCACGGCGCGCTCCAGAACTCCGGCTTCCTTCAGTTCGCCATAGAGGTCGTTACCTTCACGGGTGCGTTCGCCAACGCCCGCGAACACGGAGTTGCCGCCGTGCTGCTTGGCGATGTTGTTGATCATCTCCATGAGGATAACGGTCTTGCCCACGCCGGCGCCGCCGAACAGACCGATCTTGCCGCCCTTGGGGAAGGGAATGAGAAGGTCCACGACCTTGATGCCGGTTTCCAGCAGCTCCACCTTGGTGTTCAGTTCGGTGAACGCCGGAGCGGGACGGTGGATGGGGAAGTATTTATCCGTTTCAATCGGGCCGAGACCGTCCACGGGACGACCGACCACGTTCAGGATGCGGCCGATGGCAGCCTTGCCCACAGGGGTCATGATGGGCTTGCCGGTATCGACCACTTCCATGCCGCGAACCAGGCCGTCGGTGCTGTCCATGGCGATGGTGCGCACGACGTTGTTGCCCAGATGCTGGGCGACTTCGCAGACGAGGTCCGTAGCGTTGGGGTTGTTGATATTATTGATCTCAAGCGCGTTGAGGATGTTCGGCAGCTGTCCCTCGGGGAAAGCCACGTCCACAACAGCGCCGATGACCTGCACAATATGGCCTTTGTTTGCTGTCATGCCCTAATGCTCCTACTGGCTTTGCTGCGCATTTGCGCCGCCAACGATATCGATAAGTTCGTTGGTGATGGCAGCCTGACGGGTCTTGTTGTAAAGAAGCGTCAGAGAATTGGTCAGTTCGTCGCAGTTGCGCGTGGCGTTGTCCATAGCGGCCATGCGCGCTGCGTTTTCGCTGGCGGAGTTGTCGAGAAGTCCGCGATAGATCTGAACGTTGACGTAGCGAGGCAGCAGTTCGGCCAGAAGAACCCCGACTTCGGGTTCATACAGGCATTCCGCCGCCGGCTTGCCTTCGTCTTCCTCCTTCGCGGAGGAGGTCACCGGCAGAAGCGCCATATTCGTGGGAATCTGACGCGTCATGCCCGCAAACTCGCTGTACACGAGGTAGACTTCGTCGGCCTCGCCGCTTTCATAAAGCTGCGACACCTTTCCGCCAAGACGGGCCGCCAGGCGAAAATCGAAGGAACCCATGACGTCTCCGTACGATTCGATGATCTCGTAGGAGGTCTTGCGCACCGCGTCGCGGCCTTTCCGGCCCACGCAGATGAACCGGACGGTCAGCCCCTCGTCGGTCTTGGCGCGGGCCAGATCGAGAGCGGTCGATATCAGGTTGACGTTGAAGCCCCCGCACAGGCCGCGGTCGGAGGAAAGCAGAACGATCACCGCCGACGCGACATGCTTGTGAACCTGAAGCAGCGGATGCGCCGCTTCTTCCGTTCTGGCGGCAAGATCGCCCAGCATCTCGCCGAACTTTTCCGCGTAGGGGCGGAAACGCTCAATGCGATTCTGGGCGCCGCGCAGCTTCGCCGAGGCGACCATGCCCATGGCCCTCGTAATCTGCTTGGTCTTGCCGACGCCAGCTATCTGGAGTTTTACATCTTTCAACGAAGGCATGAGTTACCCCCGCGCCTTGAAGGATACCTTGAACTCTTTGATGGCCGCGGAAAGACGGGCTTCCAGATCGTCGTCCAGCTTCTTGCGATCGCGGATATCGGCGAGGATATCGGGCTTTTCGGTACGAAGCATTTCCAGCATGCCGCCTTCGAACGGCAGCACGTCTTTCACCTCGATGTCGTCCAGGAAGCCGCGGGAAGCCGCGTAGATGGAGGCCACCTGCTCTTCCGTGGGCATGGGATGATACTGAGGCTGCTTGAGCAGTTCCGTCATGCGCGCGCCGCGATCGAGAATGGCCTTGGTGTCCTTGTCCAGATCGGAACCGAACTGGGCGAAGGCCGCCATTTCGCGATAGTGGGCGAGGTCGAGACGCAGAGAGCCAGCGACCTGCTTCATGGCCTTGATCTGAGCGGCGCCGCCCACGCGGGACACGGAAATGCCCACGTTGATGGCGGGACGGATGCCGGCGTTGAACAGGTTGGTTTCCAGGAACACCTGACCGTCGGTGATGGAAATCACGTTGGTGGGGATGTAGGCGGAAACGTCGCCGGCCTGCGTTTCGATGACGGGCAGGGCCGTCAGAGAACCGGCGCCCAAATCGTCGCTGAGCTTGGCCGCGCGTTCGAGCAGACGGGAGTGCAGATAGAACACGTCGCCGGGGAAGGCTTCACGTCCCGGAGGACGACGGAGCAGCAGGGACATCTGGCGGTAAGCCACGGCCTGCTTGGAAAGGTCGTCGTAAATGATGAGGGCGTGCTCGCCGTTGTCGCGGTAGTATTCAGCCATGGTGCAGCCGGAATACGGAGCGATGTACTGCAAAGGCGCGGATTCCGAAGCGGAGGCGGACACGATGGTGGTGTATTCCATGGCGCCGTGCTGACGCAGGGTTTCCGCGACCAGAGCCACGGTGGACTTCTTCTGGCCGATGGCCACATAGAAGCAGTGCACGCCGGTGCCCTTCTGGGCAAGTATGGCGTCCACGCAGATGGCGGTCTTGCCCACCTGGCGGTCGCCGATGATAAGTTCGCGCTGGCCGCGGCCGATGGGCGTGATGGCGTCGATGGCCTTGATGCCCGTGACCATGGGTTCGTGAACGCTCTTGCGCTGCATGATGCCGGGAGCCTTGAGCTCCACGGGACGGATTTCCGTGCTTT